>CAZTHD010000068.1:0-6979 GCA_964613315.1 uncultured Oscillospiraceae bacterium
TCAGGCAACTTTCATTTTTTCGATGAACTCATCGACGGTCATGCCGGCTTCTTCACCACTGCAAGGGAATATACAACGGAGGAACTGCTTTCAGACAAGGCTTGGTCTGCCATGAAAGCTGTAACTTCCGGCAATATATACGTAATGCCCTGCAAACAGGATTCCTGGGATATGCCCGGGCTCTCCCCGGTGCTCGGCACCATGTACATGCTCCACTGCATGTATCCTGAATACTTCTCAGAAGAAGACCTCTTCGATCAGATGGATCAGTATTACAGATTCATGTTCGGAAGGATCTTTACACTGGAGGAACTGGGTTATCAATAAAAGAAAAAACTCAACTGAATACTCGCTGGCAGCCATAATAACAGGTCTTTGCGTATTCCTGCTCTGTTTCATCGTGCTCGCACTGTGCCTTGGAAAATACCCTGTAAGTCCCGCAGAGTGCCTTAAGATACTTTTCAGGGCAGTAGGCGGAAAAGAGCAGATATCAGATCTCATGACGGTGAACGTGGTGCTCAGGCTAAGACTTCCGAGGATACTGGCTGCCGTACTTGTAGGCGCCGCCCTTTCGGCATCGGGCTGTGCATACCAGGGCATATTCAACAACCCCCTCGTGTCCCCCGATTTCCTCGGCGTATCTTCGGGAGCCTGCATAGGCGCGGCCGCCGCCATACTCCTTGGTTTTGGATCCTTCAGCATTTCCGTGATGGCCTTTTTCGGAGGCATAGCCGCCGTGCTCATCACCTCAGGTATACCTGTGCTTTTGAAGAACAGGAGCAATATAATGCTGGTGCTGTCGGGCATAATAATAGGATCTTTGATGTCATCGATACTGGGATTCTTAAAGTTCGTAGCAGACCCCTCGACCCAGCTTGCATCCATAACCTACTGGACCATGGGAAGCTTTTCATACATAGCCCCGTCAAGCGTGCCCGTTATGCTCGGTCTTCTAATTCCGCCCATGATAGTCCTCATAATGATGTCATGGTGGCTTGACGTCCTGTCCATGGGAGAAATAGAAGCCAAGACCCTCGGCGCAAACGTAAGGCTTGTAAAGGCCATAGCCATCTGCTGCTCCACGCTTCTTACCTCGGGCTCTGTATGCATGGCCGGCACCATAGGATGGGTAGGCCTCATAATACCGCACTTCACAAGGATGATCACAGGGCCATCCAACAGGAGGATGATGCCTGCAGCCTGCATAACGGGAGGCCTCGTCATGCTGGCCGTTGATACATTGACAAGGATAATAGGGGCAAACGAAATGCCCGTATCTATAATGACCGGTATCATAGGAGCTCCGTTCTTCTGCTGGCTCCTCTTCAAAAGGAGGGACTCCATAGGATGATATACAAGATAAACGATCTTACGTTTTCATACGGAAAAGGAGAGCCTGTTTTAAGGAATGTGGACCTCAGCCTTGAAGAAGGAGAGATACTCACAGTCCTGGGAAGGAACGGTGCCGGCAAAAGCACCCTTTTCGCCTGCATGTTGGGACTGCTTCCTGGTTATGAAGGAGAAATACTCCTCAAAGGAAAGGACCTGAAAGATCTTAAAGAAAGAGAGATCGCATCCGTATGCGGATACGTGCCGCAAAACCACACGCCCACATTCGGATTCAAAGTCATAGATTTCGTCACCCTGGGATGCGCCCATTCCATAGGCCTTTTCTCTCATCCGGGAGAAAAGGAAAGAGAAGCTGCGATGAAGGCCCTTTCCATGCTCGGCATAGAAGAGCTTGCAGATCGCAATTACAGTGAACTCTCCGGAGGAGAAAGGCAGCAGGTCACCATAGCAAGAGCCATAGCGGCAGAGCCTGAAGCTATACTCTTCGACGAGCCCACTGCCCATCTCGATTTTGGGAATCAGATAAAGGTGCTAAGGATGATAAAAAACCTTGCAGGACGTGGATATACGGTGGCGGTGACCACCCACGATCCAAACCACGCTCTGCTATTGGAAGGGAACGTGGTGCTGTTCGGAAAAGACGGCAGCGTCGAAAAAGGCAGTTCGGAAGAAATGATCAGCACCGAAAAGCTTTCTGATATCTACGGGCCTGATATACAGATCAGATATTCCGAGGAATTCGGCAGGAAGATCTGCGCCTGCAAAGGCATTTAACGAGACATTCACGGGAGCGAGTTACTATTCTCCCGCCGATGTGATAAATATAATATTTTTCATGGAGGTTAAAAATGAAAATGAAAAAAGCAGTGGCGCTGCTCCTTGCAGTGCTGATGGTCTTCTCTCTCGCAGCTTGCGGAAAGAAGCAGGATGGAGGAAAGGAAGCTTCACTCCTCACCGAAAAGAAGGGTGTTACGGTACCCGCTTTCGAGATCGGAGTGAACGGAGTCAGAGTCACCAACGAGACTATGGCAGAGTATCCTGTATATGAAGCAACGGTCAAATCGACCAACAGCTCAGGTACGGAGAGTTCAGTCGTTTATATCGGATTCAAGGTAAACGATCTTGTGAAGGCTGCAAAACTCGAAGGAACAGCAGGAAAGCTCACCGCAACAGCAGATGACGGCTATGCAGTCGAAATCGAAAACGGAGCATCCGAGAACAACATGCTCGCTATCTCCAAGGACGGCAAACAGTTCAAAGCCTCTCCCTGGTTCGTTCCCTGCGATTCAGAAACCACCGGCGACCAGCTCAAGGGATGCGTAAGGATAGTCATAGACGGAATGAAGGCACCGGAAGGAGCCGACATGATCGACGGTTCATCCCAAGGCGGAGATTCAGATCTTGCAGATCCCGACAAGCAGGACAAGAGCGATAAGGTCACCTTCGGGGACTTCATGATCAAGATCAACGGCAAAGAAGTAAGAAACGCAGATCTTGCAGGAATACCTATCTACAAAGTAGCAGTACAGACACTCAACAAGAAGGGCGAAGTCAAAGATCACACCTATACAGGATTCGTACTCACAGACGTACTTAACAAACTCGGCATCGAAGCAGGCACCATCACGGTAGTATGCAGCGACGGATCCACTTCCGAGATCGGCGGTGGAGTCGTAAAGAACGAATACACCATACTTGCCGTAGAGCGCGACAAGGAGACCGGTGAAAACGGAACCTTCTGGCTCGCACCCTGCGCAAGCCACGACCAGAGCGCATACATCAAGCTCGTAACGGAACTCAACACCAAGTAGAATGAAGAAAAAGCTATTTTTAGCAGTTGCAGCAGCCCTATTCTTGGGGCTGCTTGCATCCTGCGGACAGACAGAAAAAGAAGATGCGTCCCTTCCGGAGCTTCCTCTTCCACAGGCAGACGAAAGCTCACAATTCGGGGTGGACAAAAATATCAACCAGCAGACCATAGACAGTTGGCTTGGAAGAGACGATACCGTATACAGAGACGTGAGGATGCTCTTTGACCCTGCGGACTACGGTTCCATAGGAGGAGAAGCAGACCTTACGGCTACCATAGAGGGCTTCAAGATAGTCCCCTATCCTTATCTTGCCACCATGCAGAGCCTTCCCGTTGCAAACGCATATAAAGGAAACAAGCTCTTTGAAGCCGAATGGAACGAAGACGGAACAGTAAAAAGCGCAAAGCCTCTTTACGAAGAATCCATGATGATCATGGAGGAGCTCTTCCCCAAAGATAAGGCAATATTTCTCATGTGCGGAGGCGGAGGCTATGCGGGTATGACAAAACAGCTCCTCATCTGCCTCGGCTGGGACGAAAACAAGATATACAACACGGGAGCCAACTGGAACTATACCGGGGATCACGCCCAGGAACTGGTGGTATATCCCGAAGACAAAGACGGAAATAAGATCTACGCCACCTGGCGCGCAGATTATGCATATATAGATTTTGAAAGACTACATCCCATTCAATGAAAAACAGCCTTTTTAAGACAATTTGCATCATATTGACAGCAGTATCCATCCTGACTCTCTTAAGCTGCTCAGGAGCTGATAAAAAAGCCCCTGAGGGCTCTTCGGATGCCGTTGCCGGGAAAAGCTTCGATTCTTTTGAGTTCACACACTATGCTTCCGGAGGAGCTACCGAAGTCTACAATGCGGTCATAATATTCGAGCAGAGCAATTCTACCTTCACAGCATATCAGGTAGCCTACAGCTCCTGCAACTGCAGGAACCCCATAGTCAATTACTATATGGTATGCTACGTGGAGATACTCAACACGAAGAAGACTAAGGAGCAGGCCAGCATCAGGGACATCACCTGCATGGATAATAAAGGTGTATGGGGAGACAGCAATCCCAATTACTATATTTCCTACTACACCGACGAATACATGAACGAGCATCTCGTAAAAGCCTTCATAGGAGCAAGCAAGGAAGAACTTGACGCCTTCGAAGGTTACGGCACCTGGATAGACAGAATAGATGCAGACGCAGTGGCAGGAGCTACAGTCAGCTCATCGAATATGCAGTCCATGCTGAAAAGCCTGTTTGAATATCACGTAAACAAATACTACAAACAGTGAATATATATGTCAGGAAACGATAAGACTGCCGGCGAAATGCCGGCAGTCTCTTTATTACAAAAGCTGGTTTTTCCATGCAATTATGTTTAAAGGAAGGGTCTTAAATCTTCCATGCTCGCGAATCTCCTCTTTTCGGGAGCCGTGTCGAATACTTTGCAGTAGCTCTCAAGAGTGTGGAAATCCTTGCTGTATGCGTGGAAGTTGTTTGCGATATAATGAAGGGGGCCAACGGGAAGCTCAAGTTCTGATGCTACCTTCTGATGGAGCATCTCAACCGCATGTATGTTCATGGGGAAAGCTTTGACCCCGTCATTCGATCTGAAGATTATGGTCATCTCGAGCTTTCCGTCGACGTAGTTGAACATCATGAGCTGCATGCAGGGAGGATCCGCTGAGAAGTTTATGTCTCCCTGGCCTAAGGCTATGCAGGCGCGCCTTGTGTGTATGTTTCTTCTCAGCTCTGCAAGAAGCTGATCGTAGAACCTGTTATACAGGGCATGATAAGTATATTCCCAGCCGTCGTTGTCGCCTGTTCCGTCAAGGAATTCGTGGTCGTACTTTGCGAGCCCTTTAAGGTCTGTAACTATACATCTTGATATGAAAGGTTCTGCGGTAGGTTCCTCTATATCGAGGCAAAGCTGTATCTCTTTTGTTACGTCGGTCCTGTCCTGATTTTCTCTTTCCTGTACTATGCCCTTTTCGTTTAACGCTTTCATCGCAGCTTCAATGCCGAGAGCTACGGTCTTTTCCCTTATGTAAGTGAACATTCATCATCCCCCTAATAGCACATTTCTATTATCGCAAGCTCAAGAAGCACTCTTGGCTTGGAAGCATATCTTGCATCGTTTATGAGCTTTGAAAGCGTCGTTATGATAGCAGATATCTCAGATATCGAGATGCGGTCTGCCTGGGCTCTCAGTCTTTCAATATTCTCCTTCGAAAGATTTATCATATCCTCAGGATCGTCCGCATATTTGATGAGCATGAGATTTCTTACGTGTTCCACCCAGTCTTTTGCGAACTGCAGGACTTCCTTGCCTTCCGAAAGCACTTCCGCAAGCATTGCAAGAGCTCCCGCACTGTCCTTTGCTATGACCTTATCCGTTATTCCGACGTAAGTTTCCACGCCGGAGATACCCAGGAGGAAAAGAACGTCGTCTCTTGTCAGCTTTGTAGATCCCGCTATGCAGCGCTCGAGAAGAGACAGCCCGTCACGGACCGATCCATCGGCGTTGGATGCGATGAGTGATACGGCGTCCGGATCTGCTTCCACTCCTATCTCTTTGCATATCTTCAAGAAGTTTTCGCTGATCTTTCTTTCGGGCACTCTCCTGAAATCAAGCCTCATGCACCTTGAAAGTATGGTCGCGGGAAGCTTGTTAGGATCTGTGGTCGCCAGTATGAAAACCGTATTATCGGGAGGTTCCTCCAAGGTCTTTAAAAAGGCGTTGGCAGCCTGAGGGCTAAGCATGTGGGCCTCGTCTATTATGTATACCTTTTTTTTACCTGAGACAGGCGGGAAATTGACAGATTCCCTCAGGGTACGTATATCGTCCACCGAGTTGTTGGATGCTGCATCCATCTCCACGACGTCAAGAAAATCCCCTGCCGCGATCGCTTTGCATTCGGGACATTTGCCGCAGGGCTTTTCACCTTCTCCCGTGCAGTTCAAAGCCTTTGCAAGAAGCCTTGCAGTGGTGGTCTTTCCGGTACCTCTCGTGCCGCAGAAAAGATATGCGTGTCCGACGTTTCCGTTTTTTATCTGGCTTTTTAGGATTTTTACTATGTGCTCCTGGCCCAGGAGGTCTTCGAATACCTCCGGACGGAAGCTTCTGTAAAGTGATTGATACATAAAGCTGCTCCAAAGCTGTTGCGATAAAAAAGCCGGTTTCTTAAGTACCCACCGCGCCAAACCCGTGGCACACGACAACATTCGCTTAGTGCTGCTGCGTTCCCACCCTGACACGGTTCACGACATGCCATTGCACGGAGACCCGGCAGGTACTTAAAAAACCGGCTAAATTATTATACTACTTTTATTTGAGCATCTCAATCAGTTTCGGAAGTTCAAGTTCGAATCTGACACCGTAAAAATGCTCTTTGTCTCCCTGGGCCTTTCTGATGCAGGAAAGGGTGAAGTCCGCAGCTATCCGTGCCGCGTCATTCATGGACTTTCCGTTCATGAGAGCCCCTACGAAAGCACTGGAATAAACGTCACCTGTGCCGTGGCGGTCTTCGGGAAGCTTCTCGTGCTCATAATAATATACCCCATTGGGACCGGTGACTTCGACTCCCGTATATCCTTCTCTTTTTGATGCGCCGGTAAGGACTATGCTTGCGCCCTCTTTAAGGCTCATCTCTTTTCCGTTCTCACCGAAGAGGAAATCGTACTCCGTCCGGTTGGGAAGCAGTATATCGGCTTCCATACAGAGCCTTCTCATGGCCTTCACATATTCCATGTCGAAGGCGGGATAGAGCTTTCCGTTGTCTCCCATGGCGGGATCTACCAC
>CAZTHD010000069.1:0-6888 GCA_964613315.1 uncultured Oscillospiraceae bacterium
TTAAAGAGAAATTGGTGCGTTTACAGACTGCACTTTTCTTGACAACTCCATTTTTAAATTGCTATTTGCCTCCTCATGAAGGTATATACGTCTTTATTTCATCACAAAAATACTGCACAGTCAGGCGATTGTGTGTATAATATAATGATGACGAAAGAACTAACCCACGTTTTTTTAAGAGGTGATGACATATGTATAACAAGAGAGAACCTTTCGTACCCTCCGTCGGACTGATAATATTTTCATTCATATTCTGCTATCCGCTTGGATACGTATTCCTGTTCTTAAGGCTAAAGAACAAATTCGATAAGTCCTACACAGCGGTCAATGCAAAGAATGAACCGATAAAGTCCTTCAACATCAACATGGGGTACAAAACGATCAGGAACATCCTGGTCGGCGCAGGCGTACTGTTCGGAATAGGCGCAGCATCTGAGCTTTTTGACTCGATCTACTATGGCTTCAACTATTATGACCTTGAAGATATCCTGATCCCGATGGGTATATCCATCGTATGCCTCTACTTTGCCTACAGACGCACTGCAAAGATGAAGAAGTATCAGCCCTAATTGAACTATCTCGCAGCATACGGCACGGATCCTATCTACGACCTCGCATACTCCTTAGGCGTAAGCCACGAGCAGGCGGTCAGGGATCTCTCCGCGATGATAGAGTGCAAGATGATAAACGCATCCATATCTGCAGACGACTATATCGTGCTGGATTCAAATCCCGCAAAGATCCCCAGCGAATCAAGATATGCAAAGAAATTCATCAGATGCCCCTTCTGCGGAGCGCCGAACGCTATCACTCCGGGCGCAGCAAGAAAATGCGAATACTGCGATTCGCCCCTGGAATAAGCAAGTAAAAGCTTTGCCGGTCTTGTAAAAGACCGGCATTTTTGTTATATATTTTCTTGTATATGGAAAAACGTAAAAGCAAAATCAAATACTATATCATCCTGCTCGTATTGATACTTGCAGCCTACGGTGCAGCCTTTATCGCAAATACTATAAAGGCTCGTAAAGATGCAAAAGAAGATATACCACAGGGTGAACCGGAGATCCACAGCGATAACGATACCAAGTCAGATGATGATAAAGATTCTGGAGACGAAACGCACACACCTACAGAGGCAGATATAGGCGAAGAGATCTCAGAGTTTGCCATGCAGTATCTTGGCTATGCTTATACTTACGGAGGAAGCAGCCCCGATACCGGCTTCGACTGTTCGGGCTTCGTGTATTACGTTCTGAACCACACAGGGCATAAAACAAGCGCGAGGAGCTCCCTGGAGCTCTACCGCGCGAGCACAAAGATAACAAAAGAGGAACTCATTCCCGGCGATCTTGTCTTTTTCACAGGGACCTACGGAACGGCCGAGGTCAGCCACGTCGGTATGTATATAGGAGAAGACCGTATGATACATTCCGGTGACGAAACGACAGGAGTTTGCATCGCAAACCTCTGGGAGGATTATTGGACGAGTCACCTATACTCTTACGGCAGGATCAGATAGGGATTTTAACCGGGCAGCCGCCCGGTTTTTCTTTTTAGTTATCATCTTAGCAACACTTCCATGGGAGCCATACACCCATGAAATCCGCACCTTTATAAGAAGGATCTTCTGTGTATTGGACAGGGACCGAGTTTTGCCAGTCCGTCATAATGGGCTTTGGTACCGTATCCCTTGTTTGAAGCAAAAGAATATCCCGGATACTTTTCATCCATCTCGACCATTTCCCTGTCTCTTGTCACTTTAGCGATTATAGATGCGGCCGCAATGGAAACGGACTTCGCATCTCCTTTTATTATGGCAGTCTGAGGTATATCGAGAGCTTTGAGGCTTACTGCGTCTATCAGCACGTGGTCAGGCCTTTGAGAAAGCCCGTTTATTGCATCGAGCATCGCCGCCTTCGTCGCTTCCAGTATATTGATCTCATCGATTACCTCAGGCTCTCTCCTGCCTATGGATACCGCTATAGCCTTTTCCATGATGAGGTCGTAAAGCTCTTCTCTCCTTTTCTCAGATAACTTTTTTGAATCGTCTACGCCAAGAACGTCAAAGTCTTCAGGCAATATTACAGCTGCAGTGACGACAGGTCCCGCAAGAGGTCCTCTCCCTACTTCGTCTACTCCTGCAACGTATCTTTTTCCATTGCTCCAAAGCTCTCTTTCGAAAGCTTTCATCTCATAAAGCTTTACTTTTAATTTTTCGTTTCTTTCTGCTTTCGTCATAACGCTTTGATTATACTCTAAAAAGCAAAAATGTGATATACTGTAAAAAATGAGTAAATAAATATCTATATACGAAGGAGGACCATATGAAATACAACAAATTTCAAGATATAGAGCTATCGGCTCTCGGATTCGGATGCATGCGTTTTCCGGTGCTTGAAGACGGTAAGACGATAGATGAAGAACAAGTCGCAAAGATGTTCGATATGGCCATAAAAGGCGGAGTCAACTATTTTGACACAGCATGGCCCTATCATGAAGGCAACTCCGAGATCGTGACAGGGAAACTCCTCAAAAAATACCCAAGAGACAGCTTCTATCTCGCAACCAAATTCCCGGCATTCCAGTTCAAACTTGGAGCAAGCGACAATCCCAAGCCCGAAGAGATCTTTGAAAAGCAGCTGGAAAAGTGCGGAGTCGAATACTTTGATTTCTATCTCTGTCACAATGTTGCAGAAAGAACGATGCCTGTTTTCGAAGATCCTGAAATAGGTATCATCCCCTACCTGCTCAAACAGAAAGAACTTGGAAGGATCAAGCACCTTGGATTCTCCTGCCACGCGCAGTTCGAAAACCTCAAAGCCTTCGTCGAAAGACACCCGGGAACCTTCGAATTCTGCCAGATCCAGCTCAACTATCTCGACTGGACTCTCCATGATGCCAAATCGAAGTATGAGTTCCTGACAGAGCAAGGAATACCCGTCTGGGTCATGGAAGGAATAAGAGGCGGAAAGCTTGCAGCTCTTCCCGAAGCCCTTACAGGAAAGCTCAGAGCATTAAGGCCTGACGCAAGCGATGCTGAATGGGCTATCAGATGGGTACAGAGCCTTCCCAACGTATGCGTTCAGCTCTCGGGTATGAGCAATATAGCCCAGACTGAAGAAAATCTCAGGACCATGAATGAAGGCGAGCCTCTGAGCCAGTGTGAATTCGACCTTCTCCTTGAAATTGCAGAGAGTCTCAAAAGATCGGTACCATGCACAAAGTGCAGATACTGCTGCGACGGCTGTCCCATGGAACTTGATATACCCGGCATCATTGCTCAGTACAATGCATTCCTTACTCAGGACGATTTCACCGTCAGGACCTACATGTCAAGCCTCCCTGAGGATAAACAGCCGGCGGCCTGCGTAAGCTGCGGCCAGTGCACAGGCATCTGCCCGCAGAACATAGACGTACCGGTCATAATGGAACGCTTCGCAGCAGCTCTGGCAAAGAAAAAGACCTGGGAAGAAGTCTGCAAAGAGCACGACGCTGAATACAAAAAGTAAATAACAATAAATCATATTTCAAAGGGCGGGATTTTCCCGCCCTTTGAAATATTGAAAGATCTATCAAAACCAACAGAGTTCTACGTCCAAAGGAGCTATGCACCGCATGGAAGTGGATTTTATATTATTTGATCTTGCTCCAGGAATACTTGATTCCTGTCGCTTCCGGGACCGCCTCTTCATCCCAGAAATGGTTGTTCCTTATATCATTTGCAGTTACGTTGAAATATCTGTGATGGTATCTTGCGGGAAGTATGCTGCTGGAAAGCGGATCGTCCCATGTCAGTTCAAAGACTTACCTATCTGCATCAAGGCTCACCTGTTTCCAGTCATGTTCTCCGTATTCTATACCATTGTTGCTGTTGCCGTATACGCTTATGCACTCTATGCCGGCGAGATCCATAAGAAGTTGGAAACTTCTCGTATAGCCTTTACATATCCCTTTGCCGTTTACGAGCGCTCCGTATGGGTTGTCGTTGTCAGGATCAGGTATGCCGCCGTAATTATCAAGGGTCGCCGTATCGTACTCCATATGATCTACCATCCAGTCGTGGATGGCGAGTTCGAGTTCCGGAACAGTTTGACCGGAACTTTTGACATTTTGAAATATCTCAAAACAAGCATCGATTATCTTCTTGTCTTTTCTTTCAAGTTCTGACCAGTTTTCGTTCTTCCAGGCTTCTACTATCCTGTCATGATCGTAGGTCCATACTTCACCCGTATCCGGCAACTCATCGCTCCCGGAACCGTCCATGGAAGGATAATAGGGATTTCCTTCGGGAGCAGCTGATCTGAAACACTTGTCGAAGGCTTTTATTGCAAGGGTCGTATAGGGACATATGAGAAGGAGTGCATAGCCGTTTTTTACAAGCGCTTCAGATCTTTTCAGCATTGCCTCCTGTTCCGGGAAATATCCTGTGAAATCAGACGTTCTGATAGTTATATATTCATTCAGACTGTTTAATACAGAATCTGCATCGGCGTCCGCTGAGAGCTGTAGTACTGCTATTTCAAAAGCGTCTATCCCTCCTGCCGCAAGTATGGCCCCGCTTTGTACGTCGCCCGTGTCAAGACCGTAATTTAAGGAAAGTATATGCTCATATGCTTCATCACCGTTTTTTGCAATTTCAAGAGACGGAACGTTTACCTGGCTTTCTGCTATGGCTGAAGCTATCTGAAGAACGTTCCAGTCTGTAGTCTTGCTGCAGCCGGTGAATATGAACGCTATCACTGTCAATATGCATATGAGTTTTTTCATAAAAGCCCGCCTTGAAAAGTGTAGATCTATGATTTCTTGTATTATAAACAAAAAAAGAGGAGATTGCGAGACATCTCCTCTCTCTCATAAAGATATTTTTCTTTTTATTTAAGACCTTTCAGCCTCTTGTAGGCCATCCTGATATATCCTGCGATATATAAAGATCCGAATCCTATGATGGTACCTTTCTTTCCCGCAAGAGCTTCTGCAAGCTTGATGCCGCTGTCAACATCGTCTGCAACGGATGCTTTCAGTCCGACGCTCTCAAGATATTCTGCAAAGTGCACCTTGTCAAGAGCTCTTCCGGAGAACGGAGTCAGACACACGAACTCCTGAGCATAGGGTCTTATGATATCGACTATCTGTTTGTAATCCTTGTCTGCCAATACTCCCATGAGGAAAACCACTTTGCGTCCGCCGAGGGTCTTATTGATGCTCTCTGCAAGGGCTTCTGCGCACTGTGGGTTGTGTCCACCGTCCAGTATGAAGAGAGGGCTTTTACCGAGAACTTCAAATCTTGCAGGCCAGCGGGTCAACGCAAGGCCCTTCTTTACAGCCTTGTCGGATATCTTCCACCCTCTTTCTCTCATGGCATTTACCGTTTCAAGAACGACTGCTGTATTGTGGAGCTGATGAGGTCCTAAAAGCTTAGTGGTAAGCTCTTTGCCTTCCCAAAGGAAGCGCTGACCTTCCAGTGTTTCTTCGATAAAAGTCAATTTTGAGAAGTCTACGCAGGTAAGAGGGACTCCCTTTTCAGCGCAGTCTTCCTTGATGACTTCAGTCACCTCTGGAAGCCCGTCGTAGCATACGCAGTTGCATCCGGGTTTGATGATACCGGCTTTGGTCTTTGCGATCTTCTCGACCGTGTCACCGAGATATTCGGTATGTTCAAGTCCAATATTGGTGATTATAGCGACTTCCGGGGGATCGATAACGTTGGTTGAGTCGAGGGCTCCGCCCATTCCGACTTCGAGCATGACTAAATCGACCATTTCCTCAAAGAAATATATCAATCCGATGGCAGTTACAAGCTCGAACTGGCTAGGATGATCTTCCATATCTTCGGCGATATCCTTGACCTTTTCAGTTATAGCTGCAAGCCTTTCTCCCGGTATATTGACTCCGTTTATCTGTATTCTTTCACAGAATTCTTCGATATAGGGAGAGATATAAAGTCCTACTCTGTATCCCGCCTGTTCGAATATCGATGCGAGCATAGCGCAGGTAGAACCCTTTCCGTTAGAACCTGTAACGTGGATGAATTTGAGTCCTTTTTGAGGATTCCCAAGTTTATCTAGGAGCTCTCTGGTCCTGTCAAGACCGAGCCTTGTAGTGCTCCAGGTATAATTTTCAATATAATCGATTGCTTCTTGTGGTGTCATCATTTTTTATTTCACGACCTTTTTAAGACTTTTGTAAAGTAAAGGAAGAACAAGAATGTATACTACTATCCTTGCTGCCATGATACCAAGCCTTAAGGGAATGCCAGCAATGATCATAGGCCAGTTGCCCCATCCCTGTACTATGGCAGATATACCGTTTACGACTGTAACAAGAGCGGTCAGGAGTATTTCCCCGCAAATGATGGCGGGAATGATCTGCTTGTTAGTGAGGTTTCCGAGATTCTTCTTTACGATGAAGCCGGCAAGAAGTCCCTCACATGCATAAGGCAGGAGCCAAAGCGGTGTGGTGACATCTATACCGTACATGAGAAGCTGGTGGATGAATTCTCCGACCAGGCCTACTAAAAATGCCGGGATGGGGCCCATGGTAACTGCAGTCGTGAGGATCGCAAGGCTTTCCACGGACACCTTGAAGTTGTTCGTTCCGACACTGATGTAGGAAAGAATTACGTAGATCGCCGCAAGAACGGCACAAAGAACGAGTTGCTTTGTTGTAAATTTTTTCATAATAAAAAACTCCTTTCGCAGCTTTTGCCACTAAAAGAAGTTCCTTAAAGTGGCAGCGGAGTCGAGATTGCACCGCGGTAATGTTCCTTCGTCCGAAGGCAAACTCCCATCCTTCGGCACTTCACGCGCAATCCCTACTCTGTCTAAAAGTGATTGATATTTATTGATCTATAACCTTAAGTCAATAGACCTTTTTCTCAGTTACGACATG
>CAZTHD010000070.1:0-6870 GCA_964613315.1 uncultured Oscillospiraceae bacterium
CTTTCACCACAGACTGACGGCATGCCCGTCATACGTAAAAGGGATGCGCAAAGGCATCCCTTTTCGATTTGCCTAAATAACCAGGAATGTGACTTTTGGCAAATCATAGGATTTTATTATGATAAAAAATCTATGCCCATTATACTCTTTTGAAAATGTAACATACAATTGAATTATTTCTAATTTTTCTTTACCGCCATGGCAGACCAGCATCCATCGCGCACTGTTTCAAGGCATCTAAAGCCCGTTTCCTCTAGCCTTGCCTTACATGCATCTTCCATATCGTCTATTATCCCGCTTGCTATGAGCACACCGCCCTGACGTATATTCTTCACTACATCCTTGCAAAGCTCTATGACGAGCGGCCCCGTAAGATTCGCAACTATTGTATCGGCAACAAAATCAAGCCCTGCTGCAAGATCGTTTCTCCTGACTGATATGAGCTGATCCATTCCGTTGAGCCTTGCATTAGTCTCAGTGCTCCTTACGGCTTCGGGATCTAAGTCCACTGCAAGTATATCCGATGCTCCGAGCTTTGCTGCTATGAGAGACTGTATGCCCGTTCCGCAGCCTATGTCCAATATCCTGTCTCCTGCCTTCATATATTTCACAAGAAGCCTCGAAGCAAGATAAGTCGTAGGGCTGCTGCCCGTTCCGAAAGCAAGGCCTGGATCTATCTCTATGACCGTATCTCCTTCCTTTGCTTCGTACTCTCTCCATAGGGGCTTTATGACTATGCCTTCGGCAATTTGGAAAGGAACGTAGTACTCTTCCCAAGCATGCAGCCAGTCTTCGTCGTCTACCTTAGCGCCGGAGAAAACAAAGCCTTCCATATATGAACGTATCTTTGGGGAAAGCGTCTCTCCCTCCGGGATATAGAACTTTATATACGCCCCCGACTTAAGGCTTTCGACCATTTCAAGGTCTGCATAGTTCCACTTGTATCCCCCGTCCTGTGAGAAGAACTCTTCCACCTCTTCCGGGTCGTTTATAACGAGCTGCTCCATGCCAAGAGAAGTGAGCATGTCCGATACTTCGCTCACCCTGTCCGCAGGAGGATAAATTGTATATTCAATGTATTTCATATCTTTCCCCCGTCATTATATCCCCCTATGGAATTCTTAACAACCATCCGTTGTTTGTATCAACAACTGTCAGTTGTGGGCAAAAAAAGGGGCTGTAAAAAAAGTCCCATGTTGAAAGGGCTCTGAAATGAGCCCTTTTGTAATGCCATAAACAAAGAAAACGGCTGCAAACATGAGCGCCTGCAAGCCGTTTAGTGGTATAATTGTTTATCCTTATTCGATTATCAGGCTCACGTAGGTGTCCCTTAAGCTTTCTTTTATCTTGTTGTTAATGATCTTGCCTACTACAGGTATCTTGATCTGGGGCATAAAGGAAGGTATCTCCATATCTTCTTTTTGAAGCTGATCAAGCAGTTCAGAAATGGTGGGTTCGTGATCGTACTGTTTCATTTTCTCCTCCTATTTGTATGTAAGGACAGTTTCTATACATGCTTTGAAATTATCAGCGTTAAGATCGTGTTTGCTCATAAGCATCAGATCTGTGCAGAACAGATATCCTCCTCCTGGAGCGCATCCGTCGATGAGGCGTTTAGTAAGATCTATACACTCATCTTTGGAAGATCCGTTCATGAAAGCCAGGGGCATTCCGCCTATGAGAGTGATGTACTCGCCGACGTTCTTTTTTGCTTGGAATATATCTGTAGTCTGCTCCAGAGTACCGAGAATGCGGTTTTTCGGGAACTCTTTGAGCGTTTCAAGATGAGGTGTCCAGTTTCCTTCAAGGCCAAGCATAACATTGAGTTTCTTTTTCATTGCGATATCAACGAACCTCTTGAATGTAGGCCAGTAGAATTCCGCGTACTGGTTGGGACTTAAGAAAGGCGGACAATGGAGCGGGAGAAGAAGGGTGTCGCCTTTTTTCAGCGCCGGTCCGTAGGTAAGAGGGATAAGATACTCGGTTATAGCCTCAAGACCCTTTTTGAATTCTTCCGGACGGCGTCTCATGTCCATTGTTGTCCCCTTAAATCCTCTCAGGAAGTCCATCATATAGTCCATGGGTGCATATCCGAAGCTTGCGAAAAGGCCGGGGACTCCGAATTCCTTCTTTTGCATCTCTGTCAGATCCATGAGGCCTGCCATGAAATCCATTACTCTTGGGAATGCATTTTTAAGGGCATTGTAATTCTCAGGATAAGGACGGTTCAGTATAGGGTAGCGGCGGGGAAGTATGACGTTCTCCATATATCCTTTCATGTCAGAAATCAGGAGCCCGTATTCTTCGGGCTGCATGGGTGATATTTCATGATGCTGCATCGTATGCCCGTCGTCACTGACGAAATACTGCGGCTCCTCGGGCTTAAGGAAATCGTAAGCTTCTATAGGTGCGGAGAACATCCCGCCCGTATATATATCACAATAAAATTCTTTGAGCGGTGCCCTTCCAAAGCTGTTGAGTTTAGGACGATCATGGATATAGTCCATAACTTTCACTCCTTCATAGCCAAAAGGCCAGGTAACGCTCATCATCATTACCGGTACATGGTCTGTTTCAATGTGATTGACGGCATCTTTCCTTCTTTGCAGTTTGGATTCATAATCCTTTGGATCGTTTGCGTAAGTCATTTTCTCCTCCATTTAGTATAAAGCAATATTTGTACTAAATCTACACCAAGCAAGACGCCCTGTCAATAGATTTTAGTAAAAATGTCTATAAAAACTAATTTATGATATTTGACTTTGTTTATGATTTTGTGCTATGTTAGTGCACGGAGGAACATATTTTGAAAGCAACATATAAGAGCGGAGTAGAAACAAAGAACAAGATAATATCGACGGCAAGAAAAATGTTCAGTGACAAAGGCATACAGGATGTCACAATTGCTCAGATCTGCAGCGAAGCTGGTATAGCTCCCGGTAATTTCACGTACTATTTCCCTTCAAAGGCTTCATTGATAAAGGAAATATTCAGATGTTTTCAGGCGGAGTGTGAGACTTTTGCGAAGGAAAAACTTCCCGATGATATTCCGCTGGCCTTTCTTAAATGCTTGCAGTCACATACCATAGTGTACTCACTGGCTTTCTCTTCAAAGACCAGCCGTTTTCTCATAGATGTTTACAAAGACCCTAAATACAGCTATCTTGTCAGAGATCTTCTGGAAGGGAACTATTCTGACGTGATACCACTGCTGGACAATAAGGATCTGAAGTACAAAATGTATTCTGTGTCTGCAGATACACATATCAAACTGGGGCTTTTTAAGGATCTGATGGATAGAACTGATTATCATCCGACAGAGGCGCAGATAAAGGAATTCGCTGATGCGATGTTCATCTTCTTCTGCAGGCTCTTCTACTTAGATGATGTAAATATAGAGGAGATCCTTGCCAAGGCAAATGAAATAATAAAAAAGAACAGGGATGAACTCCCTGCTCCTGTTTGAAGGTCTTCCTTCGCTGCGCCGGCCATTAGACAGGCCAGTCTTCTCCTTTTCTGCAGCCTCAAAATTTCTCACTTCACCATTCGTCGTCGTCAGCTTCTTCCGTGAGCCATTCCATGAATTCACGGTCTTCACGATCAAGCTCTCGTTGACGTTCTTTGCCGCTTGTTTTGTCCATACTATTTTCGACCATGCGTAAAGCCAGTCCCAATACTGCGCACAGAAGTAATATCCATTTGAACATTTAAACGCCACCTCTACCCTCAGTCGATTATGATCCTGTCAGGCATATTATTTCTGATGAGCTGCCTTACTTCTTCCTCTTCCTTTATGACTTTGTCGAGATTCTTTGCTATCATATAATCTCCGTTTTCTAGTCTGTTGTAGAAGAGACCTTCTGCCATCTGATAGTAACGAAGAGCGATCTGATAATCGGGCTTTACTCCGATACCATTGTAATAGCACTGTGCGACACGCATGAATATATCAGCACCGCAAAGACCCATGTTATTCTCATCGATCTTTTCGGAGCAGTAGAAGTATATGTCGAATGCTTCCTTCTCGTCTTTCTCTACGTAGTATCCGTTCTTGTACATATCTCCGATCTTGTAAAGAGATACAAGATGTCCGTCAAAGGCACCCTTTGCAAAGTAGTGGAAGGCTTTCTTGTAGTCCTTCTCCACGTCTCTTCCGTAATAATAGCAGTATCCTAGATTCTCCTGAGCCTGCCTGCTTCCGTGATCTGCTGCAAAGGTATAGTACTCAACGGCCTTTGAATAGCTCTGCTCACCGCCTCTTCCCGAATAGTAAAGAGAACCAAGGTTGCAGGCTGCATCTGCATTTCCTTTAGCATATTCATCGAAATAAACTTCAAGGCAAAACTGTGCAATGAGAGGATGCATGGGCTTTGCACCGTCCGTATCATGAAGCATCATTGCAAGCTCGAAAGGAGTGCACATTAGCCCTACTTCATAATCACTTTCTGGAAAAGTCTCTCCGTATATGACATCCATCGTTTCAGGATAGTCTTCTTCATCAACTTCCTCAACTATCTGTCTTATGATCTCGCTGATTCTCTCTTCGGTCATCGTAATTCCCCTTTCACTTGTTTATCGATATGTTTTGCTTTGATTACCTTGCTTTGCCTATCAGACATTGGCACTCGATCCTCCTATACATATTATACATTAGAACGGTATATCGTCATCTGTAATGTTGCCGAAAACGTCATAAACGTTATCTCCATCTTTTGTCTTTTCAATACCCTTCGGAAGAGTATCTGAAGACTGCTCCTTTTTACCCAAGAATTCGACTCTTTCGGCCACTATATCCGTAGTGTAGTGCTTTACTCCGTCTCTTTCATAAGAACCTGTTTGTATCCTTCCTTCAACTGCTATCTGCTGTCCTTTAGTTACATACTTTTCGACTAGTTCTGCTGTCTTTCCGAAGGCCACTATGTTCGGGAAGTCCGTTCCTCCGTCTTCACCGTTTGCCTTCTTTGCCCTGTCGATTGCCAGTGAGAATCTTGCTACTGCTGTCTGCGTTCCTGAGCTGTATCTAACCTCCGGATCCTTTGTGAGTCTTCCTATAAGCGTGACCTTATTCATTTTCGTTCTCCTTTCTTTACCAAGCTGTTTTTTCAAGTCTATCTGCTATGTTCTTTGTCAGTACTGCCAGCATCTGTTTCAGGTTCCTGTGCCTTCTGAAAGGACTTAAATTGCTGTCTTCCGGCGCCACCGTTGCATATATCTCGTCTTTATAGATCTCCAGCTTGTACAGATGTTTGAGCGATGCTACCGAGAATATGTCTGCGTACCAGATGTCTTCTTTTCTCAGCCCTTCTTCATCCAGCCAGGTTTGATAATCCCTCATGATATCTTCCAAATGGTCTGAGAATGAGTTGAGTCTCTTCCTTTTGTCTTTAGTTCGGGCGTCTAGAAATTTAGTGATTTCCTTCATAAACTCTCCTTATTAAATTTTATAGGTTCCTCTTCCAGTCTATATTGTATCGAAAATACTGTACAAAAAAATGAACTGCTAGTTCAATATCGAGAAAAAACTTCACTAGAATGCAAAAGTAAACGCCGAAATTGCGTTTACGTTTGCACTCAGTTTTGATTTTCGTATCCTTTAGGGATGGTTACGACCTTCCTTCAAAATCCTTTCTCACATCAGTCAGTGGATCGACTTCCTTTGGAATAGTCACAAGTTTCATCATCTGCACTGTCTTGTTGATTGCTCTGTAATTGGTTTCTATACCCCTTTCGTCGTTGATAAAGCTTGCTGACATTCTCGGGTCAATACCCATCCTTCCTGCAACACTGACGGCATCCATGTTCGCCCCTAAGAACAAAAACTGCCATCCGCATTTTTCTGTCTGCTCCTCTATCATCTGCTTCACTCGATCATAGGTATACTCTCTGCTCGCATTTTCATATCCGTCTGTTGTGATAACAAATAATGTCCTGTCAGGAACGTCTTCGGGTCTTGCGTATTTGTGTACGTTCCTTATATGCTGCACTGCACGGCCTATGGCATCAAGCAATGCAGTACATCCTCTTACGTAATACTCTTTTCCGGTCAGTTCTTTGACTTTGTCGACCGGTACTCTGTCGTGTATCACTTCATGCCTGTCGTCAAACAGCACTGTGGACCAGATGATCTCTCCGGGCTCTGCCTTCTGCTTTCTAAGTGTTGAATTGAACCCTCCTATGGTGTCATCCTCAAGCCCTGACATGGATCCGCTCCTGTCAAGGATGAACACGACCTCAAGCTTACCGATCTTCTCTTCTGTTTTGATGATTTTCTCTTCCATCATTGTATCTCCCTTTTTTAAAATTAAAATGACTGCATCTCATTGCAGTCATGATTATACATTTTTCATTTTTGAAAAATGTCTCTTGCCGGGAGACATTTAGCCATTCGTTCACTATTCCATACGGTCACCTATATCTCTATTTATAGACATTCTGACACCTATGGCTTCTACGGAAGGGCTCAGCTTTTCCAGACCGTCAGCCAGAAAACCACATTTCTCATAAAACCGGAATGCCCGCGTATTTTCCTTGAGGAGCCATACGTGTATACGCGAATATGCCTTCAGCTTCTCAAGGCCCGCTTCCATGAGTTTCTTTCCTATGCCCATACCCAGATACTCGGGAAGTACATACAAAGAAAAGATCTCACCATCTCCGGGCTCTTCCATGCTTTGCCCGCATCCGATGAATCCTACTACCTTATCTCCGTCTTTTGCAACTAGCAGACCGCTTGGCCACTTGAAGGCTATTTCCTCACATTTTTCCAGAGTGAGCTTTTCGAGGTAATCTTGACTGACAAGACCGGGGTAAGTCGCATGCCACGAACGCCAGTGAACAAAGGCTTTCCCCCTGATCTCCTCCTCGGTTTCC
>CAZTHD010000071.1:0-6688 GCA_964613315.1 uncultured Oscillospiraceae bacterium
CACCAGCAGCTTTGCCATATCTATGTCAGATTGCTCGCCGTCCGGCATGAGAACCCCTATGACTCTGTCTTTTCCCAGGGCTTCTGCGCACAGGGTGGCAGTGACGGAACTGTCTTTGCCTCCTGAGATGCCGACGATCGCATTGCAGCCTTTGCCGTTTTCTTCAAAGAAGGCTCTTATCCAGTCCACGCATTCGTTTTTTGTTTTTTCAGCATCGAATGCCATTTTCTTTACTCCTCGTTTTCAATGACCATCTGGCAGGACTTCATGGTCTTTAGGGCTCCGTCGATGAAGTCGTTCTGCATGTCCGTTACTATCAAATATTTTTTCATCCTAATACCTTCTATATATATTGTACATTAACCCCTCGGATATTCATTGGACTTTTTTCCAAAGATATGAAAAAAACAACGCAAGTATTCACTACGTTGTTTTTATCATTTCGTCTTATTATTTATCAGAAAGCTGTTTGCTTCCTTTTTTGTTCATCAGTTAGGCGTTCGTGAAGATGTGGAGCATGTGTGCCAGCTGATACACTATCCAGAATGCTGAGAACGTCTGCGGCAGGCTTATCGCTGCTCCGAAGGTCACAGGCAGGCTTATTATGTCGAACCATTTCTTGCTGACGAGAGATTTCTTGGACATATATGCATCCTGCAGGTACTGAAGCACACAGGCAAGCAGCGGCATCGCCAGGTATCTGAGCACGCTTACGTCAGGCCAGAATTCTTTGAGTTTCAAAAACGTGAACTGAGTGACGTCAGGAACAAAGAGGAAGGCTCTCGATGCTTCGGGATCGAAGGCTTCTATGTATTTCTCCGGGGAATGGGTCGTAAGAGAGATAAGGACTCCTATGATCATCATCATAACGTAATATACCGCAAAGGATGCGAAGGGATACTGTCTCTTTGCGAGAAGATCCGAGATCGCTTTCGTTCTCTTTTCAGCTGACGATCTGTATTTTTGCTGTATCTGATCTATTTCCGGCTGGAGCTCATCCGTTATCCTTGGCAAGTCGTAATACTTGTTTGTCATCGTGACGAAAAGGAGTTTGATGATCATGCACACAAGCACGCAGCTTGCCACGAGGCTTTCTGAGCCTCCGTAAAAAACCCCGAGAACAGTGCCGAAAAAACCGAATATATTATCCATACTATATATCTGCCTTTCTTTTATATCCAATGCGGAATACGATCATTTTATCACTGCGGATAAATGACATTTTAACAGATGACGCGGATTTAATAAAGCATATATCGTGGTCAATCGTTCAAAGTCTTTGTGTCGGAACTAAAATATTTTAGATAATTGTACAGTTTATCTTGCAATATTCATAGGAAACTGTTACAATGCCTTGTACATTTGTCTAAATGACAAATGTTTATTTTGCGAACAGTCTTTAGGCTGTTCAAGGCTGTTATTTTATTATTTGGAGGTTTTATTAATGGCTAATGAAAATCAGAAAAGCACACTGTCCTTCGGACAACTCTTAGGATACGGTGCTTTCGGAATGGGATTCCTTACCTTCCCTGCTTCATGGGTGGCCTACATGGTCATGCCTTTCCTGACAAACATCGCAGGATTTTCCACAACAGCAGCTGCAGGTATCTACTCCCTTTCTAACATCATCAAGGTTCTTGCAACCATCTTCGGTGGAGTTATCATCGACTCTATCAACTGGAAGAAGGGTAAGTTCAGAACATGGGTCCTCGTTGGCGGATTTATGCTGGTAGTATTCTCCTGCATGTTCTTCAAGTTCGATCTGCCTGAAAAAGTATACGTGATCGTATTCGGAGTACTGTTCTTCATGAACCAGTTCTCTTATCAGTGCGCATGGGTAGGACAGAGATCACTGGCTATCAAGTTCTCAAAGAACAACCAGGATAACGTTATGCTCACAACAGCAGCACAGCTCGGAACGATGGGCGCAGGAGTCATCTTCGGACTCATCTATGTTCCTCTTTACACAGGTCCCTTCGGAAAGAACGGCACAGACTTCTTCCCGCCGACACTCCTTTACTCCTGCATCGCTCTTCTCGGATGCATAGGCCTCTTCCTCATGGCAAAGAACTATGATCTTCCCGCAGCAGCAACTCCGCAGGCTCCTAAGGCACAGAAGGTCACACTTCTCGACATGATCAAGTCTCTCAAGGGAATGGGACTTGTATACTTCATCGCTGGAACATTCGGAAACATTCAGTCCGGATTCTTCTCCACACTGCTCTTCTACTTCACCACATACGTTCTCAAGAACCCCGCAGTTGCAGGTCTTGCAGTAACCATCAACTCCATCGGTGTATTCCTCGGTGCACTGTCTACACCTTGGGTCGTAAAGAAGACAAGCAACAAGTGGGCATATCAGTGGTCACACTTCATCTGCGCTGGACTTTATCTCCTCGTATGGCTCTTCGGTAAGAATCCGGCAGTCTTCCTGGTAGTTCGTGCGCTCCTTGGCGGAATCGGATCTTGGGCTGGAGTAACACTCCCCGCACTTGCAAACGACCTCGCAGATTACAACGAGATGAAGGGCATCTCCTCAGCAAAGGGATTCGTACAGTCACTCATGGGCCTCACGATCAGACTTGCTATGGTTATCTCCGGTGCTATCTCCTCCTTCGGACTTGCAGCAACAGGCTTTGATGCAACAAAAGCAGCTGCTGAAGGTATCACAGACAAGATGGCTGACTCCATCATGCTCCTCCTCGGCGTAGGCCCTGCTATCGTATGTCTCCTTTGCGGACTTACCATTGCTCTTTGGAAAGTAAACGACAAGGAACTCAACGAGTTCAGAGCTCAGAGAATGGCAAAATAATAGGATTTGAAATAGGTCTATATTATGATAAAATTATGCAGGCGATAAGCCTGCATAATTTTTTTAGGAGTATATATATGGATTGGAAAACAGCGTTTAAAAAAGCATTCGAATACAAGGCAGCAAAGCAGGGCTTCATCATGATGGTCGCGGCATGCATCGTCTGCCTTATAGTTCCTTTCGTCTTTGATGCACATAAGTTATGGGTCATGGCTGTGATAATGATAGGCGCTTACGTCTCCATAGTGGGCGGCAATCAATTCTACACCATCTTCGTTCAGCTTCTGACTAAAGATATAAAGAAGGACGATAAACATGGAAGAAAGTGAGCTAAAAAGCGCAGCTTCATTTAAACCCCTTTCGAGAGAGGAACAATTCAAAAAAGCTGCAGCCATTGCTGAAGACGCCATCAAAAAGATAGGTTCTCCTCTTAATATAGGGAACTATATGCTCAGCGTGGCGGTAGACAGGGAAGCTCCTCTTGACGTTCAGGGAGTCATAGAACTCTTCGGAAGAGGCGTACTCGATGAAAAGCTCATGAACACCTTCGCAGAATGCGAAAAGCACCTCGTTTCCATGGTCTCTGAAGACGTGTCCATAAGGAGCCTCGACGGGCTTAGGCTGATCGGACACGTCGTAAGGGCAAAGAAGCAAAAAAGGGTGATATTGGCCTTTCACGGATGGAGGGGCAGCTGGTCCAGAGATCTTGGCATGATAGCAGATTTTTGGAGAGACAGCGGCTGCACCGTCGTGTACGTCGAGCAAAGAGCCCACGGCCAAAGCGAAGGGGATCACATATCCTTCGGAGTATATGAGAGATTCGACTGCATCGACTGGATAGAGTGGGCAGGAGAGTATTTCGGAAAGCATATTCCCGTTTACCTTGCAGGCGTTTCCATGGGAGCGTCTACTGTGCTCATGAGCTGCGGCCAGAAGCTGCCTTCTTACGTGAAGGGATGCATTGCAGACTGCGGATATACTTCTCCCGAAGAGATATGGCGTCACGTGGCATCCGATTGTCTTCACCTCATATATCCGGCAAGCACCCTAAGATCCCTTTGCAAGGAAAAGCTTCATTTCGATCCCGGCAGGCACAGCACCCTTGCCGCAATGGCAAAGGCTACGCTGCCGATACTTTTCATCCACGGCGAAGACGATCACTTCGTGCCTATGGAGATGAGCCTGGAAAATTACGATGCCTGCGCTTCGGATAAGATGATAATGCTCTCCCCCGGAGCTGAGCACGGACTGAGCTACTACGTAGAGCCTGAGAGGTATCAGGACTATATGCTCAGATTTTTTGAGAGATTCCACTGATCTGATAATAAATAATCCCGGCGCCGCCGGGATCTTAAATAATATTCATTATGATAGTCTAAACAATCATGAGGGTTTAGCAGCTATTTGTCCTTGTTGAATATGCTCATCTGGTGACCGTCTCCGAAGGCCAGATCGAACTCTTCAGGAAGGAACCTCGGACATACGTTTTCAGTCGTCTGTATCACAGCGGCCGAGAGCCTAGTCCCTATATTGCAGGCTTCTCCCAGCGTTTTACCATAGGTGAGCCCTGCGCACACTCCCGCAAAAAAAGCGTCTCCTGCTCCTGTCGTATCGACGACGTCGACTTTAAGGGCGGAACAGATCCCGTTCTCTCCTGAGATATTTGCGTAGACGGCGCCCTTGGCTCCCATGGTCACCACCATCGAAGGTATCTGAGCAGCCGTTATCTTTTCATATAATATCTCTTTCATCTGTTCGGGAGTGCATTTCGAATAGTCTTCCGAGAAAAGTATCCCGGCCTCTTCCTGGTTACACACAAGGCAGTCTACGTATTTGAAGAAGTCTCTTCTTTCTATGGCTATGCTCATGTTTGAAATGACTGCGTAGACTTTTTTGCCGTATTTCTTCGCATAGTCGAATACTGTCTTGACTATGTCCTTGTCAGTATCTATCTCGAGAGATATGCTGTCGCAGTTTGCGAAGATCTCATCTCCTTTGTCAGCTATGGTCTCAAGGACCGGTCTGAACTCCGGCCGTTTGGATATGGATGCGACCACGTCTCCCGAGTTGTCGAACACAGCGAGCCATATGCCCATGCCGTCTTTTACCCTTTTCATGTATTCGGTGTTGACCTTGTGACGGCCCAGCTGGTAGATTATGTCTTCGCCGGTCCCGCTGTCGTCAACGAGACTGAGGAAACTTGGCCTTAGTTCCATGTTGGCCAGATCTTCGACTATGTTTCTCGACACACCGCCGTGAACTGTCTTCACTTCTCCCATGTTTCTTCCGTCGGGGTTGTAATTGCTCAAAGGATATCCCTTGATATCCACGAATACAGGGCCAATGACTACGATTCCGTTCTTGCTCATAACAGTCTTCCTTGATGGTTATTTGTATCGAAAGGATACAAGAGTATTGTAATACAAAAAAGACTTTTGTGCACATGATAATAGCTTTTCCTCCTGCATCCCGCTGAGCATTCTCAGGGAGATGCTTTGCTGAGATATTCATATTAGCCTGCAGCATCTTTCATATAACTCTTCTATGCTTTCCATGGGAAAAA
Organism: uncultured Oscillospiraceae bacterium; assembly: GCA_964613315.1. Lineage (GTDB taxonomy): Bacteria > Bacillota > Clostridia > Peptostreptococcales > Anaerovoracaceae > RUG13409. Next base: position 5,376 of record CAZTHD010000071.1, read on the forward strand.
CAAATCCGAACGTCTCCTTGATAAGGAAAAAGTTCGGATAGCTTTTACTTGGTAGAACGTCTAATTTTTCGCTCGAACAGAGGGTATTACCGATTTCACTGAACATAAGCGTCTCACTACCGTCTTTATAATTGTACGTTAAAACTAGCTTATCTTCATATACATAGATCGAATTAAGGAAAGTGTCGATGACCTTCTTTTGATAAGCTTTATTATCTATATCACCGAATTTGAACTTAGTGATCCAGGCGATGATTTGATCCTTAGTGAATACCGGTCGTTCTATGAGTGCCTTGTCAAGAGTCATCGATATCTGTTCTCTTTCGATCTCTAATTCTTTGATGCGTTCTCTTACGGCTGATGATATTATCCCGGACTGAACAGCATCCACCATATTTCTTATCGAGATATCACATTCGGATAGTTGATGCTTTAAAGAAGGAATGATTGGATCTTCTATACTTTGCAAATTGACGATAACATCAGCTATTGCATCTATATTTGTTTCTGTCAACACTTTATTGATAGTAAGAACGACTGCAAGTTTTTCGATTTGATCCTTTTTTAGTGCTTTGCGACTGCATCCTTTATGGCGCTTGGAATTGCTGCATTTGTAATAATAGTGTTTATTGCCGTTGTTGCTGCGACCGTTTTCGCCGATCATCATGGCTCCGCAAGTACCGCAGAACAGCTTAGTGGACAGTAGATAATCTACATTAGATCTGAATCTACCTCCAGGATACCTGTTGTCCGACATTCGTTTGGATACTCTGTCAAACTGTGCCGCATCTATGATGGATGGAACGCCTCCAGGCACGATAACATCGTCATATTTGTATTCGCCCATATATTTGCGATTCTTAAGCATATAATGAACTCTGCCTATAGTGAATTTCTTTCCCGTGCTGCACCTAAAGCCTCTGTTATTAAGTGAATCAACGATATTTGTTATCGACTCGCCCTTTTCATAACGATCAAAGATCTCTTTAACTACGGGGGCTTGAGCATTATCTATGTCCAGATATCCCTCATTGTTTACATAGTATCCGTATGGGGGCTTTGAGCCATTATTCTTACCTTTCATTGCATTCTCCTTTAATCCACGTTTGACCTTTACTGCAAGCTCGGCAGAGTAGTATTCTGCCATGCCTTCAAGCATTGCCTCCAGAATGATCCCTTCTGGGCCATCCGCTATGTTTTCTTTTGCCGATACGACCTTTACGCCGTTTTTCTTCAGAATATGCTTGTAATGAGCGCTGTCATACCTGTCTCTTGAGAACCTGTCTAGCTTCCAGACAAGTACGGTATCAAAG
>CAZTHD010000072.1:0-6571 GCA_964613315.1 uncultured Oscillospiraceae bacterium
GGACAAGTTCCGTCTGTCAGACGATATCTTTGCAATTTACTATTCCACGGATTTCGGTCAGCTCATAGTCGGGACCTACTCACCTAATGAAGCAAGCTTTGCGGAGGCCAGACTTGCCCTGACTTTCAATAAGGATCTTCGCTGTACGGGCAGATATCATTTTGCCCAGAGCGTTATATATGAATTTGCACTTTCAGGATATGATGATTTTGAAGAATTTTTATCAAGCATCGAATAAGGGGGACTTATGTTAGAAGTTAAAAACGTTACCAAGAAATACGGAAAGACACTCGCCTGCGACGACGTGAGCTTTACTCTCGACGATGGCAGCGTGACAGTCCTTTTGGGGCCTAACGGAGCCGGAAAGAGTACCATAATGAAGTCCATCATAGGACTTCTCAAATATGAAGGCGAGATACTCATAGACGGAAAGCCAAATAAAACGGAAGACGCCAGAAGGATACTTGGATATATACCGGAGCTTCCGGCTCTTTATCCCAATCTCACGGTCTCAGAGCATATGGAGTTCCTTGCAAGGGCATACAAGCTCAAGGATTACAAAGCAGATATAGACAAGCTCTTCGGAAGATTCGAGCTTGCCGATAAGACTAAGAAGTTCGGAGATGAGCTGTCCAAGGGTATGCAGCAAAAGCTCAATATCTGCCTCGGACTGCTTCCAAAGCCTGACGTGCTTCTTCTCGATGAACCTATGATAGGACTCGATCCACATGCCATCAAGGAGCTTAAGGATTGCATCATGGAGATGAGAGAAGAGAGAAGGACCCTTCTCATCAGTACCCATATCATCGATTCTGTAGATATGATGTGGGACAGGACCATAATCATGCAGGACGGAAAAGTCAATGCGAACGTTACCAAGGAAGAACTTGACGGCATGGGCAAGACCCTTGAAGAGCTTTTCTTCGACGTCACGGAAGGCGTAAAGGCAGAAGACCTTACCTATAAGGAAGAGCCGGAAGAGACTGAAGAGCAAAAGCCCGCAGCTAAAAAGAGAGGGTTGTTCAGATGAGACTTTTCGGATATTACGCATGGCACTCGTTCAAGAACCAGCTGAAAAAGATATTCAAGACCTGGGTGCTCATATTCCTTCTGGTTTGCATGCTCATAGGAGGCCTTATCGGAGGCGGTATAGCCACCCTTGAGAACATGTCTGAAAATCAGAATCAGGAGATCGAAACAGACGATCCGGCCATAGCTCCCATCGACGATCCGGTGATAGAGATACCGGAGGATGAAGGGAGAAGGGGACAGGTGACTGAGATGATCGCAGGTGTGGCGATCCTTGGCCTTATGTTGCTCTTTATTAAAGGAGCAGATAAGAACGGAAGCGCTATCTTCCTTCCTGCAGACGTCATGCTGCTCTTTACGTCGCCCATGAAACCTCAGGCCGTTTTGGCATTCAGGACCATGTGCACCATAGGCCTCGTGCTCATAACGAGCATATATATGCTCTTCCAGCTGCCGAATCTGATCATCAATGTAGGTATGACCGTATGGCAGGCTCTGTCGCTTTTGCTTGCCTGGTTCTTCGTATTCCTTTTCGGCCAGCTCATAAAGATATTCCTATATACGCTTTGCTCAACAAAGCAGCAGCTCAAAAAATATATCACTCCGGTGATACTTGGGCTAATAGGAGTCACAGCAGCAGGGTTCGTGATATTCCACGTCACTCACAGCCTGGCTCCGATGGATTCTGCTATAGCATATTTCAACAGTCCCGTCAGCAGGTATATACCCATCTGGGGATGGACCAAAGGCATAGTGGGAGGGGCCTTCGACGGGAGCCTTTCAACGGTGCTGATCTATACGGGTCTTGACCTTATAGCCGCAGGTCTTATTACGACAGCTACTTGGAGGATAAAAGCGGACTTCTACGAAGATGCGATGGCAAAGAGCGAGGAGACTGCTGCGATCATGAGAGATATGCAGGAGTCAGGCGGTCTCTATGCCAGAAGAAAGAAGGCAGACCGCTCCGAAAAGCTCATGAGAGACGAGTTCAACCACGGCTGGGGCGCAAACGTGTTCTATTACAAGAGCATGTATAACAGGCGCCGCTTCGCTATCGCAAAGATATTCACCAAGACTACACTGTCATACCTCGCCGTATCGGCTATTATTTCCGTGCTCTTTCTGAATGTCTTCAGCGGAGCTGAAAACGGACAGATGATAGTGGCTCTGGCACTGGGTGTCATGGCCTTTTACAGGACGCTCGGCAATCCTCTGGAAGCGGATACCAAGAGCCAGTACTTCGTCCTCATACCGGAACCCGTGGGAAAGAAGATATTCTATTCTCTCCTCGGGAGCTGTGTGAACTGCATACTCGATCTCATCCCGGGCATGGTCCTTGCCTGCGTGCTCCTAAAGGGCAGCGTCCTCGATATGATAGGATGGATACTGTTCATAGCATCCATAGACGCATATGCGACCATAGTAGGCACCTTTATAGGCTTGTCGGTCCCGACCTCCGCGGGAGTGAACATAAAACAGCTCGTTCAGATAATGTTCGTCTACTTCGGTTTGCTTCCGGATATAGCGATCATGGCTGTGGGCTTCGTGATGAAAGAGCTTTTGATCGCTGCATTGATAGCTGTTGCGGTCAATCTTGCGCTCTTTGGGATATTCTTTGCCCTTACGACCAACTTCATATCTCCGATCTCGAGAAGAGTTGAGGGCGTGCAGCTCAGCGAAGATGAACTGAGGCTTGGCAAGAAGACCTTCTCAAAGGTCTGCTTCGTTCCGATAATCATGTCATTGGTAGCTTTAGCGGTACAGGTCGCAGTCGTGGCTGTTCTAAGCAGTAGGGGCATAGATCCAGACAGCGCAGACGGATACGTATGGCTTCTCAATTTCATACCCATGTACGCCATCGGTCTTCCCATAGGATTGCTCGCTCTAAGGAAGAGCACTCCGGGCAAACTGGAAGAACACAGCTTCGAAGTACTTGGTATGCTAAAGGCCTTCACTGTCTGCATCGCTTTGATGTACACGGGCAATATAATAGGCATTCTTGTCTCTTCTCTTGTGACCAATATCACAGGGGATGAAGGGAACTACGCAGTTGGTGAGCTCATAAACGGAAGCGATAATTTATGGATAGTGCTCTTCGTAGTGATCTTAGGTCCCATAGTCGAAGAGTTCATATTCCGCAAGATCATGATAGACAGGCTTTCCAAGTACGGAAGATGGCTCGCCATAAGTTTTTCTGCCCTGGCCTTCGGACTTTTCCACGGAAACCTTAATCAAGTGTTTTACGCAACGGCTCTTGGCTTCGTATTCGGTTACGTATATACCAAGACGGGAAGGCTCAGATACAGCATAATACTTCATATGTGCGTAAACTTCATGGGTTCAGTCGTCGCTTTGTTCATAGCTGATAATATCGATTACGACGCTCTCATGGAAATGACGTCAAGTCCTGCAGTTCCTACAACTCTTCCGGACGGAGTTTTGCTTCTCGGAGCTTACATACTCGTCATACTGGCTTTGTTCATCACAGGATATATAGTGCTTTTCAGCAATTTAAGAAAGCTTGAACTTCCTCCTGCTGAAATGCCCATAAAGAAGGGACTTAGGTTCAAGACTGCATATCTCAGCTTCGGTTTCATATGCATAGTCCTTTACTTTATTTCGATGACCGTTTTATCCTTTGTCGGTACGGAGGGAATACTATGACCTTAGAAAAAGCAAGAGAAGCTCTAATGAAGCTTCAGAGAAAGACCGCTGCATACTATCACGCCATGGGTCTTATTTCCTATGACGGAGATACGACTGCGCCCAAAGAAACAGCAGCAAACAGAGCTGCATCTCTTACGGTGCTCTCAGAGGAAGTATATCTGCTAAGCACTGGAAAAGATACGGTAGAACTTCTCGAGTTCCTCGACAAAAACAAAGAAGAGCTTCCCTTTGAGGAGCAGAGGATGGTCGAGCTTCTGATCAAGGATATAAGAGATATGCAGAAGATCCCCATGGAGGAGTGGATAGAGTACCAGGGCCTCATAGTTGAGTCCCAGGACGTATGGCACAGGGCAAAGGAGCATTCGGATTTCGAGAGCTTCAGACCCTACCTTGAAAAAATATTCGAAACTCAGAAGAAGTTTGCAGGATATCTTGCTCCCGGAAAAGACCCCTACGACTACTGGCTCAACGAGTATGAGGACGGACTCAATAAAAAGATTTGCGATGAATTCTTTGCAAAACTTCGCTCGAGGATAGTTCCTCTCATAGCCAATACCAAGAGCAAAGAGCAGGTAGATGACGATATACGTTACGGATATTTCCCTGCATACAAGCAAAACGAACTTTCACTTTACATAATGGAACGCATGGGACTCGACCTGGGTCACGTAGGGCTTTCGACCACGGAGCATCCCTTTACGACGAGCCTTGGAAGCCATCTCGACGAGAGGATCACGACTCACTACTACGAGAATGATTTTGCATCCTCGATGTACAGCGTGATACACGAGGGCGGCCATGCCCTCTACGATACTGGTTCTCCTGAGAGCTATGCCTACACAGTCCTCGACGGAGGAGTGTCTATGGGCATACACGAAAGCCAGAGCAGGTTCTATGAGAACATACTGGGAAGGAGCCTTGCATACAGCAGGTTCATATTCCCAAAGCTTTCTGAGCTTTTCCCTGAAGAGATGAAGGGATATACGGCGGAAGATCTCTATAGAGCAGTCAACAAGGTCGAACCTTCCCTCATAAGGACCGAGGCAGACGAAGTCACTTATTCTCTTCACGTTATGGTCAGATACGAGATAGAAAAGGCCGTCATGGCTGGGGAGCTGGAGGTAAAGGATATACCGGCTCGCTGGAACGCTCTATACAAGGAGTATCTGGGTGTGGACGTTCCCGATGATAAGAGGGGCTGCCTTCAGGACAGCCACTGGTCGGGAGGCGCTATAGGCTACTTCCCCTCATACGCTCTTGGAAGCGCTTACGGAGCGCAGTTCCTCGCCAAGATGAAAGAGACTGTAGACGTGGATAGCTGCGCTGAAACAGGCGATTTCAGGCCCATAAACGAGTGGAATAAGGAGCATATATGGAAGTACGGCTGTCTTTATAAACCGGGCAAGCTTCTAAGCATGATACTCGACGGTGATTTCGATCCTGAATACTATATCGAATATCTCGAAAACAAATGTAAAGACATTTACGGTATATAACGGCCGCTTTAGGCAATCAAAAACCCCGCATCCTTAAAAGGAGCGGGGTTTTGTAATGCGTTTGCTAAAGAACTACTTGATCTCACCTTTTCTTATTGCGAGATAGTGCTTTCTGGAATACTCATAAAGCTCGTCTGTGAAGTTCTGGTTTGCTGCTGCTGTTCTTGCAAGGCACATGGAGGGCTTTCCGGGCTTGCAGAAGTTGTCAACGTAGTATCTTGCAGCTGCTCTTGCCTGCTCATCGTCACTGTAATCGAAGGGGAAGAGGTCAGCTGAGATCTGGATGATCATCTTGTCGCCGTATTTCTCATAGAGTTCGATCTGATCGTTCAGAGTCTGCTGCATCTGCCATGTATCGATACCGGCCTCGATGAAGATCGGGATCCTTGCTTCTGTATGTCCGCAGGAATGGATCTCTACGTAACGGCCTGTGCTGTGGATGTAGTCTACGAATCTCTTCATGTGCGGCAGGAAGAGTTTTCTTGCAACTTCTTCGGAGAAGAACGGATCCTTCTGGGTGCCCCAGTCGTCGTGGAAGCAGAGTCCGTCGATGTAAGGATAGTTTTCGAAGATCTTCTTTGCGCATGCGATTCCGAGATCATACATGGAACCGACGAGTTCGTAGAGAGAATCGAACTGATCTTCATCAACGAGAGCCATAGCTGCGTTCATGAAGTCCATGAGAGAAATGAGTCTCTCGAATCCGAATCCGTTTACAAAGGTGGTTACGATCGGGAACCTGAGGTCAGGGGTAAACTCTTTTGCAGGTGTCTCCCAATCCCACTGCTCTATATCAGGGATCTGGATGCCGTCTTTCCAGTCATCAGCATCGGTGAACTTGGGATTACCTTCATGAGAAATGCTTCCGCCGACTGTGGGAACGAAGGTCCAGTGGACGCCGAAGCAGTCGTCTGCATCTCTTCCTCTTCCGAGGTTGTTGTTGTATGCCGGTACGTTTACGTTTGCAAAGTCGCTTGTGTAGCAAACGAACATAGGTTCTTCATGCTTGAAGATAGATACGGCATTTTCTCTCATGGAGATAGGGGTGTTGTAGACCGGTGACTTAGGGCTTGTCGGGAGTATTCCGGATTTCTGGTCAACGATCCTCAGCTCGCTCTTTTCAAAGGGTCTTAATCTGTTGTCAATCATGTGTTTCTCCTTTTTCCTTTTTCTTAACAATTAGTTCTATAAATTGCAATTTTGTTATATATATTATTACACTTATAATATAAAGAATCAAGTGTAATTTATATCCAAATTCCCGAAATGCTGCCACTGATCTTCTTTTTGAATACCCCGAAGAGTTCGGAAAAACCTTCTTCTTTAAAATCGCTGAGCCTTTCATATCCTGCTTCTTTAAGAGTATCGAATAATTTGTC
>CAZTHD010000073.1:0-6549 GCA_964613315.1 uncultured Oscillospiraceae bacterium
CGTTTCCCTCATGATAGGATTCACCAATGCCGGACAAGTCCTCATAGCCCAGGCTACGGGAGCCGGAGAGAGAAACAGGATAAGCAAGCTCATAGGCACTATGTATACCGTCACCTTCGCGATAGCCGTCGTGATGGCAATAATTTGCTATTTTGCCCACCACTGGCTTCTGAGACTTCTGAACACTCCTGAGGTGGCATATAACGATGCGGAGAAGTATTTCCTCACATGCCTTGCAGGGATACTCTTTATGGGCGGTTATAACGTGACCTGCGCCATATTAAGAGGCATGGGAAACTCAAAACAGCCATGTATATTCATCGGCATAGCCGCAGTGCTCAATATGATACTCGACATATGGTTCGTAAAATACCTCGGCTTAGGACCTTTCGGAGCAGCACTTGCGACGGTCATCGGACAGGGGACCTCCTTTATAATCGCCATCGTTTATCTGTATTTGCACAAGGAACAGTTCGGCTTCGACTTCAAGCTTACAAGCTTCAAACCTGAAAGATCTGCCCTCCGCTCTCTTGTCAAACTGGGCATACCCATGTCCATACAGATGGCATCCATAAATATCTCCAAGATGCTCCTGGCGTCGTGGATCAATGCCTGCGGTGTAGTATACACAGCCCTCGCAGGTATATACAACAAGATCAATATGATGATCAATATTCTGATCAGTTCCCTCACCACTGCGGGAGGTACCATAGTCGGACAAAACATTGGCGCACAAAAATACGACAGAGTGAAAAAAACTCTCAATCTGATGCTCATATTCGCATTCACAATAGCCGCCGTATTCTCTGCCTTCGTTCTGACATTCCCGACGGCAATGTTCGAACTGTTCACAGACGATATAGAAGTAATAACGACTTCGAAGATACTCGTGCTTCCCTTCATCGTGACCTTCGCAGGCTGCGCAGGAAGATGTTACGCATTCTCCCTCATCAACGGATCGGGAAACAGCAGGCTGAACCTTCTTGTCGCCATTATCGACGGCATCATCGCAAGGATAGCCTTCGCATATTACCTCGGATTCGTCGTAGGCCTTTCCGCTCAGGGCTTCTGGCTTGGAGACGGAATAGCGGGAAACATTCCCTTGTTCATAGGTCTTATATTCTTCTTCTCCGGTAAATGGAAAAAGAGAAGCCACTGAATAATAAAGTCAACAGAAAAGGGAGCGCGAGCTCCCTTTTAAAATGTGTATTCACTTGATATCCGTTCCTATTTCATCCTCTTGTTTGAAGTTATCTCTATGACGTCGCCGTAATCTTTGTCGGCAAATGGATTGACTACGCTGATCTTCTCGCCATTGGAGTTGAGATACCAGCACTCCTGAGTTTTGGTCTCAAGATCGGCTTTCACAAAGAGCCCCGCCTGGCTCCTCTTCGTCTCTTCAGATTCGGGCTGTACGAAACCGAACTTGCTTACCATGAGGCTTGGGAATTTGAAATCCGTAAGATATCCGTTGTAAGTGCCGTTCTTGTAAAGAGGATTGTACGTGAGCTTTTCACCGGGAGTTATGAGTCCCGGCTCGAATATGAGCAGCTCGTGCTGATGGCCGCAAATGCACATGTCTATGTTCATCCTGTTTAGCCTGTCAGTAAGTTCAGCCTTGATATACTCGTGATTGTGCCTGTAATTGACGTATACGGGAGGGATATGACATACGGCAAGTTTGTACTTTGCCTTCCTGTAATCTCCTTTTCTCAGCTCTGCATCAAGGAATTCGAGCTGTTCCTCTCTGTATGAATCGAAGTCCGCCGTTCCGTAGTATTCCCACCAGTCGTCATCGTGGTCTTCCCCTATATCCAGAACCACAGCGTAAAGATCGCCCATCTTCACGTTGTAGTAGAAGTCCTCCCCTTTGCTTCCGACAAAGCGGTAAAGATCGTCTGAATATGCGCCTTTCACCTCGTGATTGCCCCTTGCATAGATGACGGGTATCTCACCGCCGGTCATTTCAAAAGCGATCTCATTGACGTAATTGGCGTCTGCAAAAGTTTCAACGTCTGAGATGATATCTCCGGCAAGAACGAGGAAATCATATTCACCTGCTTTGCTTTCCGTTGCGAGAGCAGCTTTCTTGTTCATATGGATATCAGAGAAATTCATGTACGTAAGGCCGTCGGAAAAATCAGCGGGTCTGAATTTGTATTCCTTCGACGTCACTTTCCCGAGGATACCACCGAATGGTCCTCTGTATATGACTCCCTGAACGGATATCTCGTATTTCTTAGCTCCGTCGAGAGAATCCATAGGTACTGATACTTTATGTATCCTTCCGCTTCTCTGGCTTCCGGAGTAAAGGTCGTAATATTCTTTTCCGTCCACCGTGACCCAGCCAAGAGCGTCGCTCCTGCTGGAGAATACGATCTGGTATTCGTCTTCCACCGCATATACCACGGGCTCCTGTGAGATGCCTCCGATATGTATGCCGCAAAGGTATACGCAGGCTGCTGCAATGGCAAGGAAAAGTCCAACGCAGCGGAAGGCTTTGCTGTATGCGAGCTTTTTCCGGGGATATGCGAAGAGCAGCCAGGCAATAAGTCCTACTGCCGCAGCTACGGCAAGAGCTTCGAGGAAGTAAGCCAAAACGAAACGTATGTAATCCTTTCCGCCCATGATGATTATCACTATCATGGCTATGAAAAAGAGCACTCCGAAGGCGAAATATACTATAGGCCAGACCTTCCATTCCTTAGTAAAGAGAAGGAAGAGAAGATTGCTTATGAACAAGGCCATGAAGAGTATCAGGAGGTAAACGGGGAAATCAAGTATCCACCTCTCGCCTCCGTTGGAATAACCGAAGGTCTTGCTTATCCCGCTCCAGCAGGGTCTCATGGAAAAGAACATGAGTAGGTTGAAGAGGTTCAGGATAAAGCCGATGATACCTAATACTTTGTTACTTTTTTTGATCATAGATGTCACCTTGAATTTTTAAAAAAGGCACGGCGCTTTGCCGTGCCTTATGATACGTCGGATATATCTCTTTTAAACAATGTACTATCAGTGCGGGATTATAGGTGTCCAGAACTCCTGACCGAATACGTCAGTAAAGATGAATGCTGCTTGAGCTGCATCGGGTCTTGGGAGATATACGTCGCTTAAGACAAGACCTCCGTTTACGACGACCTGGTCTCCTATCTTGTGGCTCGATGAATACTTACCGTCGTAGTCATAGCAGTCGGCGATGAAGTCGATGACGTCTCCGTCCTTGATCTCGACGAGGTTCTTTGCTATGGCCTCGACTCCGGTCTCGCTGTAGTCAAAGTTTGCTCCGGCGATGTATCCGTGGGGATTGGCGTTGTCGAATACCACAAGGATGTTGACCCTGTCTCCGTTGAGAAGAGCCGGGATCCTTCCGTAGATGGAGTAGTTGGTACCGTCATCATAGCTGTCCATATAGTAGTATGCCACAGGCTGCTGGTTTATGGCTATCCATGTACCGTCGTAATCTCCGAGGAGTTCTCCGTCCTGGGTTATATGATATATGCTGTCGAGTCCGAGATCCACGTATCCGTCTCCCACGTCATACCAAACGTTGAGAGAAAGATCTCTTACGAGGCTCCACTGATTTCCCGTGAGTTTGATGGAAGGTCCGTTCGCGCCTTGAGTCCATACGAGTTTGCTTGCATCGAATACGTTGCTCCTAACTATGTCGGTCGCTTCCTTTGCCGTTATTATGGATCTGTCTGAAAGCAGCGATTCAAGGAGAGTTCCGATGATCTGCTGCATCTCCTGAGAATCCATTGAATATCCACCCTGGGAAGATGATCCGCTCGGGAATGATCCCGGAGTGGATTCTCCTCCGTAGTCGGAGAACAGAGCTTCGAGGAGTGAATAACCACCGCCGGTGCTCTGCGGATACATGTTCTGCTGGGCGACCTGGCCTGTGCCTGCAACGCCTGCGAAGGCCTGGATGCATCTTGAATACTCATCCTCCATGCCTATTGCTTCGTAAGTGCTGACTGCCGTCCTGACCCCTGAAGTCTTCTTGTATGGGAAGTAGATCGAAAGGCCGTAAGCGTTGGTCATGTTGTTTGACACTCTGTTGTATTTGACAGCACCGAGTATGGCCTTGGCAAGGTTGGATCCTTCTGTCGTCTTCATATTGAGAGCGAGGTTGACAAGGTCTACCTGATCTATGCTCTGGGTCGAGAATTCCCTCGTGCTGGATCTTGCCGTTGCTACGGTGTTGAAATCCTCCTTTATCATGCTGGAGGTGTTGCTCGCGAAGGCCTTGAGTTCTTTGGGCATAGTTGCGGAAAGCTCTGCAAGGTCGACTACGGAAAGGGTCGCTTTCTGTCCCGGCACCTGTTTTGCGCAGGAATCGATGAAGTCGTCTACTATTTCTTTTCCGAGCTGTACAGTCGGGATAGAGGTATTGTTTGAAAGGCTTGTGAGCCAGTCTGTATAGTACCATCCGTAACCTGCTTCGACTTCTTCAGATGCGATCATATAGTCGGCGTACTGAGAGAGCATGAGACCCGTTTCAGCCGTAGCCATGAGGCAGGCATCAAATCCCACGAAATCAAATTTGACTCCGGTGTCTTTCAGCGCCTGATTGATGGCTGCAAGGCCCATGGTACCGTTTGAAGTGAACTTTTCGTCATATCCGTAACCGGCTAAAGAACCGGAACCGTGATCCCAGAATATGAGCTGGTATCTGTCTGCCGGGAAATTCTCCACACAATCTTTGATGAAACCTGTAAGTGTGGAAGCCTTCGTCATGCAGACGTTGCCTTCATCTTTGGAAAGATAAGCCACCTGTCCGCCGTCAAGGACCTGTATTATCTGATTGGTCTTTGCCGAAAGAACGTCGTTGTGCCATCTTGTAGTACCGCCGCAATAGATGATGACGTTGACGTTATCCGATATCTTGGCTTTTGTCATCTCGACTATGTCGGAAGTGCCGAGTCCCGATCTTGACTCGAGGTCCGCTCCGCACATGTAGATCATCAGCGTGACCGTATCGTTTCCGTTGCCTTTGAGCTTTGTATATTTTGCCCTTGCTCCGTTTGCTACGGTAGTATCAAGTTTTCCTGAGTTGCTGTTCTGCGACCATCCGCCGGAAATCGTAGAAGCGCTGATGGTATTGGATACCGTGTTGTAATCAAAGGGTATCTCTACAGTCTGGCTTCCGCTGGGCGAAGGCGTCGGGTCGTTATTTCCCTGGTTCGAGGGCTCCGCAGGAGAACCCGGGAACAGGAACTTAAAGACCATAAAGATGACTAAAGCGATGATGAGGATCCTTATCAGTCTTCCGCCGAAGAGTCCCCCTCCCCCTCTGGTCTGAGTCCCTCTTGTCTGGGTCTGATCACTTTGAAAACCCCCAGATGGAGTCGTTCTCCGAAAGGTTTCGCCTTTCTCTTGTGTTTCGGGTCTGCTGACGCTTGAGTGCTCAGGTCTTGACTGTGACTCAGGTCTCCTGGGCTCGGTCGGACGTCCTGAATATCCGTCCTGTTTCCCTACAGGGCCTGTACCGAGGTCTTCACCTCTTTTGTACACTTCTTTGCCCTGTCCTGTTATATTTTTCTCTCTTTCTCTTGGCATAGTTTTATCTCCTGAATATCTGAAAGAAATATTAAAAACATCATTACAAATAAAATATACCATTTTTTAAAACAAAATGGTATATTTTCGCGATCATCATTTTATGAAATTATTGCAAAGATGCTATTCGGTGTATTCTATCTGCCAATGCATATCCGCATTGTTTCTGAGCTGCTTTTTCTTTCTGAAACATAGAAATGCGGTTATGGACGACATGACTACCCAGCTGCATACAAGAGATCCGAACAATGCTACTGCCTGCCCGTTGGGGAATTCCGGAGTAGCCGTGAGCTTTGCAAACAGGTATGCCATGGGTATCCTTGCGAAGACCTGTGTGAAAATACTCACGACCATAGTCGCAGTGGTGGAACCTATGCCCCTGAGATAGCCCTGCATAGTCTGCCCGTATCCCATGAGCACGTAGCCTATAGCCAGGAGTTTAAGATTTGAGACTGCCAGTTCTTTGAGAGCTTCCGTTTTGGTGAATATACCTGCAAGAGCCGGTGAAAAGATGAGCATCAGTACCATGAGCGTCAGAGAAAAGATGACCGTCATGATAATGCCTTGTCTTGAACCTTTTTCTATCCTTCCCAGCTTTCTCGCTCCATAGTTCTGCCCGATATACGTAGTCATAGCATTTCCCAAAGAGAAATATGGCATTATGGCAAATGCATCTATCCTTAAGACCACGACGTTACAAGCCATTACTATGGGTCCCATGCTGTTTACAAGAGACTGTACAAGGAACTGGGATGCGGAGAAAATGCCCTGGGATATACCGGATGGGATACCGAGAGATAAGATCTTGGAAACAACGCTGCGGTCAAGTTTAAGCTCTTTGCGGGTGACCTCGAAATATTCTTTCATCCTGAAGAGCTTTATACCGCAGGCGATCGCCGAGATCGCTTGAGCCATGACCGTTGCAAGAGCTACGCCTTTTACACCAAGACCGAGACTTGCCACAAAGTAAATATCAAGCCCTATGTTGAT
>CAZTHD010000074.1:0-5710 GCA_964613315.1 uncultured Oscillospiraceae bacterium
CAATCGGAAAATTCTTTTCCAGTCCGAAAATGAAATCTCTCAGCTTGTTATAAAGATCATCAATGTTATCGCTTTCGAAGTTAAATAAACCGTCTATATATTCAGGCTTATACGTCATTCCGCGAAAACTGTATCTCTTCATTTCATCTACGTTATAATAGGTAAAATGATATCGGAAATGTCCTGAAAGATGTACACGTTCCAATCTTCCTTGTTCTTCATCCTCTGTGAATGTATAAAACTCATTGCGACCACTATCAAATTTAAAATATTGACTCATAATCTGTTCTCCTTAAAAATATATTCTGTAATCCTGTCCATCACGTTTACAAACATCAGCGCACAGGACGGAACACCAAACCAGAAAGCACGCTGTATTTCAATGTGTTCATGCGTTCCCTTTAATGTTTCATAGCTGTGCGCAATGTCCGTAAACACTTCACAGATTGGTTTATCTACGTCAATGTCAAGTTCCTTCAATCTGTCTTTCTGTTCCTGATCTGCCCTTGCCCTGTTAATGCCTAATACAATGTACCGCCATACATGATTTACATAGTTTATTGGCGGTCTGAATGGTATTGATCGTTCATCCGTCATCGCATCATCAAGAGCGGATTTCAGCTTTTCAGCAGAGCCAAAGACGGAGCTTTCATCAATCTCGGCAGTATCAACCATGAATGCTTCTTTATGGCAGCAGTCCATGATTTCATAGAATGTCCAGTTGTCGCTTGATATTCCCATGAACATACGGCAGATATCATCTCTTACATTGGCATCCGATCTTAACCAAAGGTCAGAAACATCATTCATAACATCTGCAAAAGTGCGGTATTTCCTCGGAGATATCTTTATCGGTATCTGTCAGTCCTCAGTAATTCGCGCTATCGACCATTCATCTTTTCGTTCTTCTTCGTATTTCGCTGTGATTTCCTGATAGATTTGCCTGATCTTATATTCAGGAATATTTAAGCCAGCATTTGAAACCAAATCGAAAATTGAATCTTCGCGTTCAAAAACGTTATTGTTATCCGTCATTAAACATTTCTCCGTATCCTTTCTTAGAAACCAATCTATTAGTATCAGGATAGAGAAGCCCTGAAGCCACGCTTATAATCATCAAGGCTCCGCTATCGGATGTATTGTTGCTGTATCTGCCTTATACAAGGCAGTGATATTCAGGTCAGATTTCTTTTAGTTCTTCCCTGAATGGCTTATGTGTTTGCTTAATGCTTTTTAATCGGCAGCAGTGCCAGCCGATAATGAAACCAACGACAGAAGCTACCATGATCTCTATTGCTTTCATTCCTTTTCCTCGTTGATTGCATCTCTAATTCTTTTGCTGAAATGGCATCGTACTCTTTTCTTTGGTACGTATTCCATTTCTTTCTTTTCGTATGGATTCCATGCGCCTCGCGGTTTATCGCCATAGTCAATAAGGTCAAGCCTTGCCAATCCTTTGATTGTTAACTTCCCATCTTTGATTAGCGCATCTATCTGAACATCCACAAAGTTAGACAATAGATCTTCAACCATAGATGGAGTGAAGTAGGAATAGTTATGCTTTGCGTTGTATAGTTCTGATGTACGTTTCGATAGTTCTTTTTTTGTCATTTGATCACCTTTTGTATGATATAATTGTGTGAATTATGGTGTTGGTTATCGTGTAAAAATAGGGGAAATTACAGCGTTTTCCCACTCTTACAAACTGAAAAATATTTTCACTCCGAAGATTCATAGAAAACATGCAATTATTGCATATTTACGAAACCAACAACAAACCTTGAAACATGCATAAACAGTACATTTTTAAAATCCCCGAAGTTTACATAAATCTTTCATAAAGTGGCTATTTTAGCCTATTTTCTCTATATTCATGCTTAACCAAAAGTGTATGAATATACATATTATGTTTATAAATATACATATCAATATTCATATTATATATATAGATGTAAAATTCGATTGATGTATGTCTGTCATTCATATATGATTGTCGCAATCGAATTTTCAACCAACCGACAGCCGTTCATATTTTCGTATTTGATAATGAAAATTTACGGCTTGTCGTTGGTTACATCCTTTAAAAATATATATATAAACTAATATTTTTCTTTTTAAGGAAATGGCTTGTAACGAGGCTTTTTTAGCCATGTTTCGAAAGAGTTTAACACCCCCAAGGTGTTAAAAAATTTTATTGGATATCGTTTTAAGCCAAATATCGAACGTGGTTCATGTCAATTTTCACCTTTAAGCCAAATATCGAACAGGGTTCTCATTCTTTTGGATGGTATGTATAACCAGATTTCCCCTCCTGCCCTGATATTGCTTCTCCATATCCACTGTATCATTTCAGATAATGCATAAGAATCAGCATCAATTTCTATTCCATGCTGTTCAAAGAATTGTGATACTCCTACATGTGGATAAACATTCAGGCAATAAGCCAAATACCGGGCATTAGAATAGTCGTTTGTTGCTCTGCAATTACATGAAACAAATCCATTTGCATATCCTTTGCCTTTCAGCTTTGGTTCTGCCATCTTGAATGTTGTCCATATAATCTGATCCGTTTTGGCTTTTACCTTATTGTGAAAATAGTTATAAATGTTATTCTTCAACACCTTGATTTTTTCTGCATTGCCAGTATTCTTAAACCAGTTAGATGATAATGCCGTTTTCTTCATCGTTCCGAAGTTATCATTGATATCATAGCCGTTGTAAATATGGATTCTCTTTCTGTATTCCGTCAAATCAGGCTTGCAATAATCGCACAGAACATATTGATTATCCTTTGGTTTAATCGTTTTCAGGTCATAAGAAATTCCATTAAACTTGAAATAATAGTTTAGAATGCTTGCATCAAACATGTATGTCATGATGATTACTTTCTTGAACAGCTTAAATATCTCAGGTGGATACCGCCACATAAGGAGCTTTTTATTCACATAGAACAGGCTTCTATTCTGCGCCAGTATCTTAATCGGATTGTATCTGGTATCAAGATCATCATTCTCAAGCCACTTGATAAATCCGCTGTCCTCTATGGTTATACTGTTTTTGTCAACGAGATATTCAATATCATTCTTGTGTGCCAGTTCATACGGTTCAATCGCTGTGATTGTTTCGTCAAGATAAAGTGTATATTCGCCCTGTCTGATTGCATCCTTACAATTATGATCCAGCTGAAGGAACAATGCATGAGTGCTTGCTATATCTTCCCCGGCTTCTAATAAATTGCAAAGATCATCATATTTGCGCTGACCGTTCCTGAATTGCGGAGATTTCATTTCACGGTTTACACTCTTTGTGATCCTTGCTGTTTCGTCTAAATATGGCGTGATATAAAGGATGTTATCTTCTGGATGTTCGTTAATATCCTTTATCGCCCATGTCGTTTTACCGCTGCCCATAAGAGCATCAATTACCAGTATTTTGTTTTCTTCCATAATCGTCACCTGTTGCCATTGAAAAGTGAACATCAATTATTGTTCGCATAATCCATTATCGCCTGTTGTAGTTCTGGACTATCGCCAAAAAGAAAATCATTCCTTTTAGGATTCTTCCTGTTTGGTTTCATGTCTATCAGAACGAATCCCCTCTGCATTAGATATCCTGCGAGTTTCTGTGTAAAAATTGCTTTCACTTTTTTCTTTTCTTCCATTTGTCTCACCTGTTGAATTTTCTTAAATATGCATCAATGTTTCTTAGATTTTTGTCGCTTAGTTTCATATCGTGCTTTAACCACTTATGAATAGAGTCATCAGATAAGCCAACGCCATTAGCAAACCTTGTTACTGGCAAGCGTAACTCTTTGATGAAATCCCGGACACGATCTTTTAATCTGATTTCGTCCATGCATTTAACCTCCTGCTATAGTCTATTCGGGGGAAATGGCGATAAAAAAAATATATAAAAGAAATCTCTTATTCCCTTCATTATTACAAAAATCGCACTTTTCAGTTTTGACCATTTTTCAGTGTAGAAAGTACGCTATTCTTGCATGTTTCAAGCAATCCAATAAAATGCCCATCTCCAAATAGATATGCGGAATTTTGATTTCTTATATTCCCTCCATTATTACAAAATATGCAAAAACCAAATCACCAGATGAACAGGGCAAAAATAGCACCTTAACTCATGCCAATAAAATTTTCTCTCCTAAAACGCTGCGTCCACATGCCAGAACGAACGATCTCATGCCAGCAATCAGCATTGTTTTTCATTTCGTTTCTAAGCCCCATATAAGCCGTTCTAAGCCCTGTTTATTCATAGCCTATAAAGATATTAGGCTTCGTCATTTGACGCGCTTATATCGCATTCCTGCGTGTCACAGCGATGCTCTCTCTTCATCAAAGCAGCAACATCCGCCCAGCTTTCAAGTATGATTTCATCGCCCCTTAATGAATCAAGATTTCCTTCTTTGCGTACCCTCTGATATGCGTCCTCAGTAATCAAAAGATACCCAATTCCTTTTTCGTTCTTATCCTCGACAATAAATTTGTAATGGATTTTTTCGACATTCAATTCTTTTATTTTCTGAATCTCTGCAAAGTATTCTGTGAAATCGCCGCTTTCTTTGCATTTCTTCCACAGTGGATGAAGTATCTTAGCATGTTCATCATGAGTTACCCAAATCAGATTTTCCGCTCTATTGTTTGTTTTATTGCCATCTATATGATGAACCTCATCAACCATTCTTCCATTGTCGCAAAACATCATAGCTACGACACGATGCACAAGCAAACCTTTATGAATACCACGGAACATTAAGTAAAATATTTCATAACCATTTTTGTTAAAAGAGGTTGCGACTTTTTGACAGTTTTCAAAATTCCATACGTTCCCAAAATTTGTAACACCTATCTTTTTATTGGGACAATAAAACGGCGAATAAGGAGATAATGTGTTGAATGTTATCAACGGAATAAAAGACTCTCCCCTTTGAAAATCCATGTCTCCCCAAGTAGGATTATTTCCCTCTTTAATCGCTTTATACCGATACACGCTATCAAGGTCATACATAAATTTTCTCTTTCTCACGGAAGGAACCAATACACCTTCAATAAGTCCACGTCTCTTAAATTCACGTATATTTCTTTTGGGTACATTGAGTATTTCTGCTGCTACTTCTTCTGATACCAGATTTTCATTTGTATCCATTGCATTTCCTCCGTATCAGCATACAATCCTATAGACATAATCATCTTTCCGATTAAATCCAAGAACCTTAACACACGCGCCATCTTCTAATTCTGGTATAAGGCGTTTCGAGTTTTCAGAGATATATTTCAAATCCTCTATATCAAAGTCAGCTAAAATCAAACATGGGATAAAGATTCCTTGATTACACAATTTTTTCGACATGCATTTCATTGCCCGAATCTGTTTTTCTAATCTGCTTTTCTTTGGCATTTATCTTCTCCTTCTACCCGTCATGCCGATATGACAGCGGTTGATTAGTATATGATGCTTGTTATTTTGAATTTTCATATACTGTTTTGATGAGTCTTGTTCGTTACGATGCTATAATAGCATAGTTCCGTATACTTGTCAACACTTAATGTTGTTATTGATTAGTTTTTTATAAACCGGATTTATTGATGAAAACTACACGGTAAAGTGTATTTTCTTCTCAAAACCCGGAAAAACTGCGAATATTGCATTTTTACGTGCAATTATACTTTCCATAATAATGTTTATTGGATTTATC
>CAZTHD010000074.1:5720-6496 GCA_964613315.1 uncultured Oscillospiraceae bacterium
CCCGGAACAACTGAGAATGTTACATTGATACGTGCAATAAATTTTTCCATGAATAATGATTATTAGATTCATCTTTTCGTGTATTCTATTGACAAGTTACACATATTAGTGTATAAATAATACAAGAAATTTCCATTTTCAAAAACTACACGGAGGGGAGAGAACATGAACGATACAATAACCAACATGGACGAACTGACAGATGCGTTTATTGACATCTCAGAAGAAATAAGAATACCCACATCACGATCTGTCATGCGTGATTTTATGAAGTCCATAGGTGAAACATTGGTACATACTTGCGAATTGCTTACAGAACGTCATCCCGATCATCCTATTACGGTTCAAAACCTGAATAATAAGCTGACAAGAGACAGCATCCGATTTCGTGAAGTGATTGAGATAGCAGATGTTCACGGCTATTCAGTTTGTTTTCAAAAAAAGGGAAATGGGAATATAGTAATTGGAAACAAATTTTCCAGACATGAAGAACCACGCAATAGCACCGCACTCCCCGAAAACGTTATGAACCGTATTCAGGAAGGCTATACCCCCATTCATGGCATCAATTTTGATACTGTCCTGATAGTAGGTGAAAATTTCCACTTAGCAGAACAGGCATTAACGCCAATGCTTCAATCAAAAAAGATAGATCGTTCATCAAAGGGAGCAGTAACGGAACTCGGCATTTATGCCAATGTACAAGGCTTATTTGATGTGATATGTTATCCATCCTCGCAAGCTGTATAAGGAGAATAACAAACAGATGAGATTCT
>CAZTHD010000075.1:0-6494 GCA_964613315.1 uncultured Oscillospiraceae bacterium
TGATGCTCCCTAGAAGAGATCCCTTCCTCTTTGAAATGGATCCCAAGGAGGCTGCAAAGATAGTCATAGCAGTTCTCGAAGAAAACACCTTCTGCATGGCTACAGGCCCATTCACAAAGACCAAGCAGTACGTAGAAGACGTATACGGAGTATATCACTTTGGCGACAAGAGATTCAGATGCTCTACTCCCGGCGACTATATCTTCGACCAGTTCAGAGGATTCACCGGCACCCTCACAGACCTTAGAAGACATTATCAGGAGATGAAGGATCTCTGCGATCTCCTCTGGGAAAAGAACTACTGCACCCACTTCCAGGGTCTTCCTTTAAGATCGGATATGTTCCCGTCTTACATGGCTCATATCCCTGCATTCCTCAACCCGAAGCAGTACGAGGATCTCTGCTACAAGTACTTCAAGCAGCAGGTCGGAGGAATGGCAGAAGCAGGAAGCAAACTCTTCATGCTCGCAGAAGGAACATGGGGACACCTCTTCGACTTCTTCCTTGACCTTCCTAAGGACAGCGTCGTAATGGTACTTGAAAACGATGATATGATCGAATCCTTCAAGAAGCTCGGCCATCACCAGATACTCGCAGGCGGCGCTCCCATCTGCAACTTAAGGCTTTCCTCAAAGCAGGAAAACATCGACAGCGCAAAGAGAGTCGTAGATGCATGCGGCGGTCCCGAGAGCGGATTCATCTTCAGCACCGACAAGGCATGGAGCTGCGCGGGAGATATAAACCAGAACCTCATCGATGTATTCAAATTCGTACATGAATACGGTAAGTACTGATAAAGGAGACAAAATCATGACACATACATTTGAAGAGATCGAAGAAGCAATGAGAAATTGCGAAGAATGGGACGTTCCCCAGGAAAAGAAGGATAAAGATGCTGCCGGCGCAGCAATGGTCCTTCTGAGACTGTAATACACAAACACTCATAAAAAACAATACTTGGACCCGGCCACAAGGCCGGGTCTATTTTATAAAACAAAAGCAGCGGTCTTTTTTAGACCGCCGCCTTTGCTTTTTCTACTGTCTGTTATTAATTATTTGAGGAGTCCTATATAGAACTTTAGCATTGCTTTTTCTGCTGCTTCCACAAGAGGCTTTGCCTCTTCCGGAGTATTCGGGTTCTCTTCATGGTATTTCTCCCATGTCTTGAAGAGTCTGGACTTGAATTCCGGAAGATCAGCCGGCTTGTAGTCTTCTTTGTGGAACTCTTCGAGGCATCTGGTTCCCGGATTGTCATATACGCCGTATTCACGGACCGTCTTTGCCACTGCTTCGAGGTTCTCAAGATGAACGTCGGCAGCAACGAGTATGCTCTTGTCGAGTCCGAACATATATCCGCCGTCAACAGCCATGATGTCGAGGAATTCCTTAGCTTTATCAGCGGCTTCTTCGGGACTTACCTGGGTGAGATACTGGATCGGGAATCCGGAAGAAAGGACCATCTTCTTTCCGAGCTTCTCCTTAAGGAGCTTGGGGTTGGTGTACTCAAATGTGAAGAGGGATCCTGTGGGAAGATCCTGGATGTAATCGAGGAGATGATCCCAGTTGTGCTCAAGGAATGCGCCGCAGCGGAATCCTTCGGAAGCAAGCCCGTCCCACTGTCTCTTAAGAGACGGCCACCAGAGATTTTCGAAATCTTTGGGTCTCATGAAGGTCGCCATATGGAATGGGTAGAATCCATCGGAAGATCTCGTGTAGATCGCGGGATTTCCGGGTCTTGAATCAAGATAGTTCATGGGGCTTACAGCCTCGACTGCTGCCTTTACCTTGTCGGGATACCTTCTGACGTCTGTCAGCATTCCGGAGAAAGAACGGAGCTGGTCTGAGAGTATATCCATAGGAGCATATCCGCCGCCTCCTACAGGAGGATTTGCGAAATATCCGAATTTGTCGTTTATCTTCTTATTGACTGCGCCGAGCCTAGCATTGTATGCCGCATACATATTGTCGGAGACGGATATTGCCATTGCAACTCTTGATGGATCAGCAAGCTCTTTGTTTACGCGCGGTATAGCCTTTTCTACGAGGAACGCATAGGGATCTTCGCAGAACTCATCATATTCTTCAGGCTCCATCATGTGAGTATTCGGATGCTGCATGAATCCGTTTGCACCCATGACGATGGCGATGGATCCGAGAGGTTCATATCTGGAAGGCTGGAGTACGGATCTTCCGAGCACGCATACGTCGGTGGGGATCCTTTCGCCGAGTTCCAGAGATTTTTCCAACAGACATGACGGATCCCAGTAAGATACCTTTGGATCGACTCCGGCGAGCTCTGCCACTGCGAACGACGTTACGCTGAGGTTGATCGGTACTCTTTTGGGAACATAACCGTCTAATACAGCGTGGTTATCTTCCATACGTTCTTTTTTAAGCTGTTCTGCGTCCATTATTATTGTCCTTTCATTATTAACTGTTAAAAGTGACTGTTTATTGTCTTTTTGTTATGATTCCTATTTTGTTAATCATATGGCATATTTTTCAAGTTATTATATTTCTGTAATTATGCGTTTGTAAAATTCCTTTTAGGCATAACTTATTACTATACTATATTCTATATCGTCAATATATATAATAAGGAATAACTAATAATGTTTTACAAAAAATGATCAAAAAGCGATATAATTAGAATGTAACAAAAAGACAATTATTTATTATGACGCGCTTGAAAGTAAAAGCGCGGAGAAAGGAAGTACGATTTATGGTCACAGCTGAAAGAGCAAAGGAAATCAAAGAAAACGTCCTTAAGACCTTCAGACGCCAGCCCCACAGCTGGGTACCGGTAATGCCAAGGGTCGGAACGGCTCTTATGGATTATTCGGGAACGAACTACTGGGAGATGCAAAAGCATCCAGATGATATGCCCGACGTGATGCTCAAGATCTTCGCAGACGGAATGCCGGCAGACTGCATCACATCAGCCAAGTTCTACATGTGCCCTGAGTTCGAAAGACTGCTTCAGGGCTGCGTGCAGAGCAAGCTGTCAGAAGACGGCATAACGCTGCAGCATCTGCAGAACGCACAGATGAACGAGGACGAATATCCCCTCGCCATCAAAGATCTTGACAACTTCATCAAGAACACCCTCATCAGAAGGAAGATGCCCTTCCTCTTCGATATGGAAGTAAAAGATGCAGCAAGGCTCCTGGAACAGGCCGTAGATGCCAGAGCTCAGACCAATGCCGGCGCAATGGGACAGGTTGGAGTAGAGCTCGAGAAAAGATACGGAACATACCTCTTCGCAGACGGCAGAGGCCAGCTCACCACACCCGGAGATATAATCTTCGATAATTACAGAGGATTCAAAGGAACGCTTACAGACCTCAGAAGACACTATGAGGAAATGAAAGAGTTCAGCGACGTGCTCTGGGAAAAGGGTTATGCAAGAGATTTCAATAAAATGAAACTCTTTGAAGACAAGTACATCTGTTACATGGCTCACATACCCGCATTCCTCAACCAAAAACAATACAACGATCTTTGCTATAAGTATTTCAAGAGGCAGATGACTGCCATGGACGCACAGAACTCCAAGCTGTACATACTTGCAGAGGGCAAATGGGAACATCTCTTCGACTTCATGCTGGATCTTCCAAAGGACTGCCTTGTAATGAACGTAGAGAACGACGACGTATGTACCGCATATAAAGCGATAGGCCATCACCAGATCCTCATCGGCGGTTCCCTCCTGGTGGACACCAAGATGAATTCTCTCGAATACAACAAAGATCAGGTAAGAAGAGTCATGGATACCTGCGCACCCGGAAACGCCTTCATATTCGGATCGGACAAATCATGGTGCTGCAAGGGAGACGTGAATGATACTCTTCTTGAAACCTTCAAATTCGCAGCAGAGTACGGCAAGTACTGATCAAAGGAGGTATATATAAATGATAAAAGATTTCAATGAGATCGTGGAATATATGAAGAAAGATCCCGAATGGAACAAGCCGGACGAGGCAAAAGAAAGCCTTGCGAACTCCATCGCAAACATACTGCTCGGAGCGTAGTAAATACATATTCCAACTTGGAATAAGTTATGACTTCTTTATATTCCTAATTCTATTTTGCAATTTTACTATTAGTAATATAGTATAATTGATATATGGCATATGTACATGATTGTTGAATCTAAGTATTAAGAAAGGACAAATTATCATGGCAGAAGAAAGAAAATTTAACACTGACCTAGACGAGAAAGACCTAAAAACTCTCGGAAAGATCAAAGCCGGATACTTCCTGGCTCAGTTCGGTGGTGGTATTGAGAAATCATTCTACTCCACCTACTCTCCGTACATGTACACAAACGTATACGGAATGTCAACACTGTTCTCCGGTATCATCACAATGCTTTCATCCATTCTCGGATGGATCGGAGCTCCATTATTCGGAACAATCGTTGATAAGGTAAAATTTAAGAACGGCAGATATTGGCCGTGGCTCATGATCGGACCCGCTATCTACAACCTCTCCTGGCTGGCAATATTCGTACTGCCCCAGTTCGGAGTAAGAGGCGAAAGCGCTGGAATCGTTGCTCTGATCTTCGCTTGCCTCGCACAGGTAGGCTCCCCGCTCATGACAATTCCTATGAACGCATCCTTCCCGCTCCTCTCCAATGAGCCGAAAGACAGAGAGTACTTCGCAAAGGCTCAGAAGGTCGGCCGTGACGGTGCAAAGACTATCTTCGGATATATCTTCCCGGCACTCATCGTTGCACTCACAGGAAAACTCGACGAAGCTGGCATCTATGCATGGCTCGTACTCATCGCTGCAATTCCGCCCATCATTGCATACTTCGTATATGCACTTACAATGAAGGGATCCTATGTTGAAAGAAGAGCAGACGACAAGGTCGATGCATCAACAGGTAAGAAGAAGTCCATTCCGCTTCTCCTCGCACTCAAGACAGCATTCACCAACAGACCGCTGCTTTGCATGTTCCTGTGGCTGGGTCTCCACAAGACATATTACTTCTTCTACACAGGTGGTGCTACATACTTCTGGAAGTACGTATTCAATGACTTCGGAAAGATGAAGTTCTTCATGACGATGTTCAACCTGACAGCTATCGTAGGCGTTATGCTCGGTGGAATCTGGAAGGCAATCTTCAAAGAATCCAAGAGATGCTTCGTATCTGCATTCATCGTACACATTGCTATCCTCGCAGTGATCGCTGTTCTCTTCAAGGGAATCAGCTCCACACTGTTCATCGTTCTCTTCGGTGCATCCTCACTCTTCATGGGACTCCTCGAGAACTACATGCTCCCATACTTCTCCGCATCCGCAGACTACGGTGCATGGAAGGCAGGAGCCAGAATGGACGGTATCTCAATGTCTCTGTACTCACTGTCCGTAAAGACAGGTACACTGCTTGCTACAACCATCCGTACAGCAGTTCTTATGGCTGCTAACCTTGACGGAATCAAGGGTTACAAGACCGTTGCCGAGATCCCGGCAGCTGAGCTCCAGCACTTCGTAGAAAAGGCAAGCCCGCTCTGGTCATGGTATCCGCTCGGAATCGCTGTTGTTGCACTCCTCATCCTCATGTTCGGTGTAAACCTCAACGATGAGAGAATAGCTGCAATCAACAAAGACCTTGCAGAAGGAAAGACAAAAGCAACATCTGACCTCAAGTTCTAATTTGAATCAGTAGCTTAAGAACAAAAACGAGCCCGGCTATGCAGCCGGGCTTTTTTTGAAAATACCTCAGTACGAAAAGCAAAGGCAGAGCTTCGACTCCGAACGCTCTGCCTTTGCTTCTTATCTAAAACCTGCTATCGTTCTATCGACTGTATTACCTATATCCTGCATGCTACGTCGTAAGCGCTCTTTGTAGCATGGGAGATATCGCTGGGTCTTTCTCCGGCGCAGTCGCCTGCGTAATATACGTTGCCTTTGAAGCCCGGAAGCTCAGCTCTGTAGCCCTTAGCTCCTACAGCCATAACTACGAAATCTACCGGTATCACCTTTTCTCTCTTTTCTTCACCTTCACTGACTTCGCAATATACTTTTCTGTCCTCTATTTTGAGAAGCTTCGTATTAACGAGCATTTCGACTTTATGATCCTCAAGGTCTTTCATCAGGGTCGGTCTTACAGTAGCGCCTTCATCTTTGGCTATTACGGGCAGCATCTCCACTATGGTCACGTCTGCACCTATACCTGCCAGGAATTCTGCTGTTTCTGCACCCACAAGGCCTCCGCCAATAACTGCGACCTTACCGAATACTATGGACTTTCCGTCAAGGACTTCCCATGCAGAAAATACGTAGTTCTCATCGTGTCCCGGCACCGGGATGATCATATTGGTCGCTCCCGTTGCAACGACGGCATCGGAATATGCAGAAAGGTCTTCTTTGCTTGCATCACAGCCCATGCGTATCTCTACTCCGTATTTCGGGAGTACGCGCTCGTAGTTGTCTATAGCCCTTCACATCTCGAATTTTATAGGAGGTACGGACGCAAAATTGACCAG
>CAZTHD010000076.1:0-6480 GCA_964613315.1 uncultured Oscillospiraceae bacterium
TTGATCATCTATCTGGGGAAAATATGATTCAACCATTTCATCCTGATTTGTCTACCCATTTGAATATATGTGGTACAATACCTGATTTTATTGATATCAGAGGACAAGAAAAAGTAAAACGTGCAGCACAAGTTGCAGCGGCAGGGCAGCATGGTATGTTGATGATCGGCCCTCCGGGGGTTGGTAAAACGATGGTAGGTAAAAGGATCCCGGGTATAATGCCGCCATTAAGTTACAAAGAACAACTTGAAGTGACACAAATCTATAGCGTTGCGGGAGAATTATCTGATAAAAGACCGATGATTACTGAAAGGCCTTTTAGAGCTCCGCACCATAGTATTTCATCAATAGCCTTGATCGGCGGAGGCGTGCAGCCGAAGCCCGGAGAAATATCTTTAGCCCATAAAGGTATTTTGTTTCTTGATGAACTTCCAGAGTTCTCAGTTAAGTCACTTGATATGCTTAGACAGCCTTTAGAAGATGGATATGTTGCAATCACACGTGTTAATGGAAAAACTGTTTACCCCTCGGATTTTATGCTCGTAGCAGCAATGAATCCATGTAAATGTGGATATTATGGAGACCCCGTAAGGATTTGCGTTTGCACCGAAAGTGATAGGAAACGATACGTAAATCGAGTATCAGGCCCATTGCTTGATAGGATAGATATCCATATAAACTTAAACAGAACTGTATATAAAGACATGGTCGACTCTTCTCAATTGGGTAAAAGTACAAGCGAACTAAAAAAAGGGGTTGTAATTGCAATCGGTATGCATCTTGAAAGATATGGAGCAGATAGCTCCTTGCGAAACTCGAGTATTGATAATGATATGATCTCTAAATACTGCAAATTGGATAATAGATGCAATAAAATCATGAAAGATGCATTTGAAAGATGGTCTCTTTCTGCTAGAAGTTATCATCGCATTCTCAGGGTGGCAAGAACAATTGCTGATATTGAAGGTGAAGATACGATCAAAGAGATACATTTATTTGAAGCACTTAGTTATCGTATGCCTGATGAGTTTAAAATCTGACTAGAGTATGAATGAAAATATTATTGAAATTACAATAGATGATGCAATTTTTCCGGATCATTTGAAACAAATAAAAAATCCACCTCGGAAACTATATTGCATAGGCAATGTTGAACTATTGACTTATCAAGGCGTCGCAGTAGTTGGAACCAGACGTTGTTCTCCTTATGGACGATGGGCTGCTTATGAGATAGGAAAGCAAATAGCTGATTGTGGAGTAACTGTAATAAGTGGTATGGCAGAAGGTGTAGATTCTGAAGGACATCGAGGATGTTTAGATGCAGAAGGGAATACTATTGCAGTAATGGGGACAGGAATAGACATATGTTTTCCCAGATCAAATATAAAGTTGTACGAAAGAATAGCAAATAAAGGGTTAGTGATTTCAGAATATGGTCCTGGAGATAATACAGGGCCATGGGCTTTTCCTGAACGAAATAGGATCATCTCAGGTTTGGCAAAATCAGTTGTAGTAGTCGAAGGAACTAAGAAGAGTGGTTCAATGATCACGGCAAATTTTGCTTTGGAACAATCCAGAGAAGTATTTGCTGTGCCGGGAAATATCAATCAACCAAACGCTGCCGGGGTGAATCTTCTTATAAGAGATGGAGCTATGCCTATTACATCAATTGAAGAAGTTCCTGAAATATTACAGATAGGTGAAAGTAAGACATTTAAAAGAAAGCTTGAAAAGTGCAGTAACGATGAAAAAAAGATATTAAAATATATTAAAGAAAATCCAGGCTCAAATATTGAAACTATAGCTTTTAAAATGAATATGGAAATGAGTGAGACGTCCGCAATAACAATTGCGTTGGAATTAAAAGGATATATAAAAAAAATATATGATGATTTATACGTTTTGTAAGTATTGGATTTTATATTAATTTTCGAATTCCGGCATCTCAGGAAGGTAAAGATTTATATGGAATATTAGTGAACTGTTAGCACTCGATATTGACGAGTGCTAATTTTAGTGGTATAAGAATTGTGAGTATTGCATATTCATTTTCTGCTTGACAACTAATTTTCTTCCTTTTATATATAGAAGAAAATCAAACAAACAGGATTTTAATGATAATTTTCAAAATTATATAGGTGGAAATATGGCAACAAAGAATAATTTGATAATTGTTGAGTCTCCGTCAAAAGCGAAGACGATAGAGAAATTTTTAGGTAGCAAATACTCTGTCATTGCATCTAAGGGTCATATAAGAGATCTTCCAAAAAGCAGAATGGCTGTTGATATAAACAATAATTTCGAACCTGAGTACATCAATGTACGTGGGAAGGCCGATGTTATTAAAGAAATCAAAAATGCAGCTAAGGCTAGTGATAAAGTATATCTCGCAACAGACCCTGACCGCGAAGGGGAGGCGATAGCTTGGCACATATGTAATGTATTGGGTATTGATCCTGACAAGGCCAATAGAATAGAGTTTCATGAAATAACGAAGTCGGCTGTAACACAGGCAGTAAAAAATCCTCGTTCGATTGATATGAATCTGGTAGATGCTCAGCAAGGAAGAAGAGTTACTGATCGCATTGTAGGATATGGTATCAGTCCCGTTCTATGGGCTAAAGTAGGAAGAGGATTGTCAGCAGGGCGTGTACAATCTGTAGCGCTTAAAATCATCTGTGACAGGGAAGATGAAATCGAAGAATTCGATCCAAAGAAGTACTGGTCGATATCGGTGGATCTTACTGTCCCTGGTAAAAGTGCTACTTCGGAAAAGAGAAATTCTTTTACTGCAAAACTTGATAAGATAGATGGCATAAAAGTAGTAATACCTGATGATAATACTGAAGCTACTATAGGATCGCAGAAACTAGCTGACAGCATATATAAAGATTTGAGCAACGGTAAATATGTAGTCTCATCGATAGAAAATAAAGAAACTACAGCAAAACCTTATGCCCCTTATACAACATCTTCACTTCAACAGGATGCCTCTGTTAGATTGGGGTTTGCTCCCAAAAAAACGATGCTTCTCTCACAACAACTTTACGAGGGAATCTCTGTAAAAGGACATGGAACCATTGGTCTCATCACTTATATGAGAACAGATTCTGTTCGAATTTCGCCAGAAGCTGATGCTGCTTGTAAATCCCTTATAAAAGAGAATTTCGGGAAAGAATATGTAGGTAATCATTTTTTTTCAAATAAAGGTCAAAATACACAAGATGCGCACGAAGCAATCAGACCTTCGTATGTAGATTTAACTCCGGATGAGATACAGTCATCCTTGAATGCTGAGCAATTCAAACTATACAAGCTCATCTGGTCAAGGTTTGTGGCCTCCAGAATGAGTCCCGCAATTTATGATTCATGCGGAGTGGATATAAAATGCGATAGGTATGATCTCAGGGCAAATGGCAGAAAGATGAAGTTTGACGGATTCTTAAAAGTATATAGTATCAGCTCTGATGATAAAGATAGGATGCTTCCTATAATGAATAAAGGTGATGAACTCAAGATGTTAAACGTCAATTCCGAAGCAAAGGAGACCGAGCCACCGTCAAGGTTTACCGAAGCTAGTTTGATCAGAGAAATGGAGGAAAAAGGTATAGGCAGGCCCAGTACTTACGCTCCGATAGTATCTACTTTGATGGAAAGACGTTATGTAAAGAAGGATAAAAAGTCTCTAGTTCCTACTGATCTTGGCAAGAAAATCACTAAAGATATCATGGAAGAGTATTTTCATGACGTGGTGGATGTTAATTTTACTTCCGATATGGAATCAAATCTCGACAAGGTGGCTGAAGGTGAGCTCAAGTGGAAAAATGTTGTTTCTGATTATTACGATATTTTAAAAGATGAGATTAGGACAGCTAAGGAACAGGCAGAAAAAGTACAGCCAGAAATAGAACTGGTTGATGAAACGTGTCCAAATTGCGGACGTCAGTTAGCAAAAAAACATAGCAGATATGGTGACTTCTTAGCATGTACCGGATTTCCAGAATGTAAATATACTAAATCGATTGTTATAGATACAGGAATCAAATGTCCATCATGTGGAGGAAATATCATAGTTAAGAGGAGTAAAAAAGGAAAAACGTTTTACGGATGCTCTAACTATCCTGAATGTGAGCAGGTTTATTGGTACAAACCAGTTGATAAAAAATGTCCTAATTGTGGCTCATTGCTAGTAGAAAGAGGACGTATGCTATATTGTTCTGATCCCAATTGTGGATACAGAGAAAAGAAATAGGGGGTTAAAATGGAAAAATTTAGAGCGACAACCATTTGTCTTGTAAGGAGAAGCGCTGATGATATCGCTATAGCTGGTGATGGTCAGGTTACCATGGGCGAAACTGCCATTATGAAAAATTCTGCAAAAAAAATTAGGAAAATATATAAAGATCAGGTGCTTTGCGGATTTGCAGGCAGCGTATCAGATGCGTATTCTCTTATGGAAAAGTTTGAAAAGAAAATGGAAGAATATAATGGCAATCTCAAAAGAGCGGCTGTTGCGCTAGCTCAGATGTGGAGGATGGACCAGGCATCAAGAAATCTTGATGCTCTGATGCTTGTTGCTGATAGAGAAAGTGTTTTAGTCATATCAGGAAATGGGGAAGTTATAGAGCCTGATTATGATTTTGTAGCAATAGGTTCAGGTGGGAATTATGCGTATGCTGCAGCACATGCACTTTTTGACCATACCGATATGGATGCATCTTCTATAGCAGAAGAAGCTCTTCATATAGCATCTGATATTTGCGTGTATACAAATAGCCATATCTCAGTTGAAAAGCTGTAAAGGGGGAAAGGTAAATGGCAAGAGAATTTAAAAATATGACTCCAAAAGAGATAGTAGACGAACTTGACAAATATATCATAGGCCAGGACAGTGCGAAAAGATCGGTGGCTGTAGCCCTTAGGAATCGCTATAGAAGAAGTCTTGTTCCCGAAGAGATCAGGGATGAGATTACCCCTAAAAATATACTCATGATGGGACCTACAGGCGTAGGTAAAACAGAAATCGCCAGACGACTTGCAAAACTAATGGATGCTCCTTTCATCAAAATAGAAGCAACTAAATTTACTGAAGTCGGTTATGTAGGGAGAGATGTTGAATCCATTATAAGAGATCTTATGGAAGCTTCTATGCGTGTAACAAAACAAAAACATATGGATGAAAAATATGAAGTTGCTAAGGACATCGCGGAAGAAAAAATAATAGAGGCAATCATTCCCGGTAGAAATAAAAACAATCAGAGTGTAAGAAATCCTTTCTCTGCATTAATGGGTGGTGGTCAGGCTACTTATAATCAGACAAATGAAAAAATCGAAACACCGGAAGAGGATAGCGAAGTACTCCTTGCAAGAGATCAGGTTCGTCAGCAACTCAAAGACGGATTTCTTGAAGATCAGTATATAGAGATCGATGTAATCGAGCAGCCTAAAGATAATTCATTAGACGTAAACGGTGGAGGCACAATTCAGATAGGAAGTATTTTTGGAAATATGCTTCCTCCAAAAACTAAAAAACGTAAAGTTAAAGTTTCTGAAGCAAGAAAGATACTTATTGAACAGGAAGCGCAAAAACTCATCGATATGGACCAAGTTCAGTCCGAGGCTCTTGAAAACTGTGAACAGAATGGAATCGTGTTCCTCGATGAGATAGATAAAATAGCTAATAGTGGTAATTATCATGGTGGCGTTGATGTATCAAGAGAAGGTGTTCAAAGAGATATATTGCCTATTGTTGAAGGAAGCGTTGTAAATACTAAATATGGTCCAGTAAAAACTGATCATATACTCTTTATTGGTGCAGGTGCTTTTTCAGTTGCAAAACCGACAGATCTCATTCCGGAACTACAGGGTAGATTCCCTATAAGAGTTGAGTTAGAGAACCTGACTAAAGACGATTTCAAAAGGATCCTGCTGGAACCACACAATGCACTCACAAAACAACATGCAGCGCTCATGGAGACGGAAGGTGTAAAGGTCAGCTTTACTGACGATGCAATCGAAGAAATCGCATCTATGGCAAGCATAATGAATGAACAGACCGAAAACATTGGTGCAAGAAGGCTTCATACTATTATGGAAAAATTGTTTGAAGAAATATCATTTAACTTACCAGACCCAGAAATAAAAGATGTAGTGATCGATGCTGAATATGTTCGTGGTAAATTTGATGAAGTAATCAGACAAGATGATATCGAAAAATATATACTGTAGTGTTGTCTCTCTAATAAATTTCAAACCATGAGTTTTAACCCCTTTTGTCAGGTTTAGTATCTGATGAAAGGGGTGTTTTAGATTATTATAAATGAAAGCATGCAGTACCCATGCAGTAAGTAAAACAGTAAGACTGTTTGAATACATTGCTTAGAATATATGATTCATATATAATCTATATATTCTATTGTGTACGTTATAAATGCTAATCTAATTGTGAGCCATTTTACCCAAAAACGCTCGCTTGAAAGT
>CAZTHD010000077.1:0-6469 GCA_964613315.1 uncultured Oscillospiraceae bacterium
AACGTAACCATAAACAGCACTTCGTGCGGTACTGAAACTTCAGACAAAACCCTTGCATGGGAATGGGATGTCGTAACGATTACGATCGTCCCTAACGAGGGAAGTGTATTCAAATCCCTTTCTGTCACTGATGCAAGCTATAATTCCGTTGTAGTAGAAGGCAATACTTTTGTGATGCCTGCCAGCGACGTAACAGTATCTGCGGTGTTCGAGACAATTAGGGAATATACGATCCGTTATCCTGATACAATTTCTTCCGGATACGTAACAAGAGAAGGGGAATATGAACATGAGGCTTCTGCGTTCCCCGGGGATGTAGTTCATTGAAAGCTAATCATGGCTCGGGATTTGTTACAGAGGAATTTACTGTTATGGCTAGGGATGATGAGTATCCATTCGAGTATAATATCGAAATTTCTGATAGATCACGTCCCGATCCTGATACTCTTGTATTCACTATGCCTTCAGCAGACGTGAAGATATTTACAAAGTTCACAGAGATCGGAGGAAATCAGAATCTGGTCTTCGTATGTGATATGGATGGTGGTACGGTCAGTACGGATAAAATTATAGCTGAAGGAGGTGAAACCGTAATACTGACCATTCAGCCCGACAACGGATATGCATATGTCCCGGGCTCGCTTAAGGTTCAGGAAATTGACGATAATGGAAACATTATAGATCTTTCTGACTACAACGCTGTGCGTGAAATCACTCCAAACAGCCAGTACTCCTTCGAAATGACAGGTCATAAGATCTATATCATTGCAAGGTTTGACATAGTTCCGGAACAGCCTAAATATGATGTCACTATAGTGACAGATGAGATCGATCACGGCACGGTGACTTCAGATCTTGCTGAGGCATCTGCGGGCTGGACGGTAACTCTTACTGCCGTTCCTGAAACTAACTCAAGCTATGCTCTCAGCAGTCTTGAAGTTGTGGATGCTCAAGGAAACGAATATCAGACTACGTCCATAGGCAACAACAAATATACATTCACTATGCCTGCATGCGATGTGTTTGCAAGAGCATTGTTTGCGATCCCAAGATACGATATCACTTCTGTTATAGTCGACAATGGTACCGGATGCGAAATGTCAGTCGAAAGTTCGGCTGATGCAGGCTTCCCTGTAGATATCATATGCAATTTAAGACCTGACACTGAATTGTCAAGCCTTACAGTTACTGGTGTATCAGGAACAAATTATGAGGTAGTTCTCAACCATCACAACGATGGTAGTTTGCTTTATATATACAGATTCACGATGCCTTCTGAACCTGTTACTGTCACCGCGGAGTTTATAAAGACACCATATACATTATCGCAAGCTGAAGGGACAAGCGGCAGCTTCAGTGTAACACTTGGTGAAAACAGTTATGAACTGCCTCATGGTTTCAATGCAGACGACGAGCTGACAATCACGTATACTCCGGCGGAGGGCTATATACTTAAAGATCTTTACATCGCATATACAGCACCAAGCGGCAGCAGTGTAAGACCTAGAATAACAATGACTGAGAATAGCGACGGCAGCTATACGGGAACTGTCACCATGCCGTCATCCGATGCAGTGCTAACGGCAGAGGAAGAAAGGACCTGGACCTTACTTCAGTCGCAGATCGATGCTGCGCAGAACGGAAGTACGATCACTCTCAGCAGGGATGTTACTGCATTCTCAGATGAAGGACCTCTCACTATTTCAAGTGGCAAAACAGTAACGATCGATCTTAATGGTTACAAGATCGATCGTGGATTGGCAGGTGCCGAAGCTGTAATATACGGCCAAGTCATTACCAATAACGGAAATCTTACTATTACTGATTCCAGTGCGGAAAAGAGCGGTGTTATTACAGGCGGTAACAATACTGGAAGCGGCGGAGCTTTCAGAAACTATGGCACATTGACCATTGAAGAAGGTACTGTAAGCGGAAACAATGGTCAGGAAGGTGGTGCAGTATATAACGAACAAGGAGCTGTGCTCAATATATCCGGTGGTGTTTTAGAAAACAATGTTGCTTCCTCTTTCGGTGGAGGTGCAGTAGTAAACCGCGGCACTGTAAATATGTCAGGCGGTATTATTCGCAAAAACACTGCAAAATTGAACGGCGGTGGCATCTGGACTAATGATACTTTCAATATGACCGGAGGCACGATCACAGATAATAGCTGCGGCACAGAAGGCAATGGCGGAGGAGTATATTTCAGTGAAGGCAGATTCAATATTTCAGGAAGCCCCAAGATCTACGGAAACAGTGTAAGCAATGTGTACCTCCGTGCAAATTATAAGATCAATGTTATAGGTCCTTTGAATGGAGCTTCTATAGGGGTCACGGCTGAAGGAGTTTCCGGATCGAATCCTTATGTTGTGATAACCAATGGACTTCAAGGTAATGGAACTTATGATTGCTTCTTCTCGGATGTCAAATCATGTTCAGTAGGAGAAAAAGAAGTTAACGGGAAAAAAGAAGCTGTTTTCGGTATGTACTATGTCGATAGAACAGGCGGCGGCGCTGGAACTGAAGTGATACTTGAAAGTACATATACTACCGTAGTCAGTGTCGAAGAAGATGGAACTCATGTAAAATGGGAAAATGGATGGTATGTCGTAAAAGACGATGTTACTGTAAAAGCAGACATAAACGTAAGTGGTAAAGTAAACCTTATCCTTTGCGACGGCGCTAAACTGAATGCAACTTATGGTATCCGTGTGGACGATGGTAATTCTCTGACTATATACGGCCAGCGTGAAGACAGCGGAGAACTTACGGCAAACGGATATAGATTTGCAGCGGGAATTGGCAGTGGCCCTACTGAAAATAATGGCAGGTCACATGCCGGAACGATAACGATCCATGGTGGTATAATTAAGGCCAAAGGATATTCAGGTAGTGATGTTTCCGATGATAATCATAGCAATGGCGGAGCAGGTATAGGCGGCGGCGATCACGGTTATGGTGGAATTATAACTATCTACGGAGGAAATATCACTGCAAATGGTGGATACGGAGCTTCAGGTATAGGCGGAGGTGAAGGCGGAGGCTACACTTCGATCACAATAAAGGGCGGCATTGTCAATGCAAAGAGTTCATCCTACGGAGCAGGCATAGGCGGAGGCAAAAGAGTCGGTACGTGCGGTGATATCATTATCAGTGGAGGTGAAGTGACCGCTACCGGCGGAAGAAAAGGTTCTGGTATAGGTAATGGCTTTGATAGTGGAGATAACGCAGAAAGCAGAGGACGAGTCTTTATATCAGGCGGAACCGTAACTGCTATCGGAGCAATTCAAGGAGCTACTCGTTACATCGGGATAGGCGGTGGCGCTGGATCAGATTTCGAATCAGTAACAATAAGCGGAGGTAATGTCACAGCAATCGGTGGTATAGGAGTTGACGACGAATACAATACAAGTTGTTCCATCGAACTGGGCTGGACTAATTTAAGTGACAGCATTACTTCCGACGGATATTATGCTAATACTGTGAAAATCACAGATGGCAAGTACTTTGTGACAGACGGTGTCTATTATAGCGGAACGTTGAGTAGCAATCAAATCGAAAAGATAGAAGGCAAGACTCTTGTTCCTGCCGAGAACGAAATGACAGAGCCGGAACTTAAGACAAAATCATTAGTTTTATCCGGACAAATAGGGGTCAACTTCTTCATGGATCTTTCATGCCTTAGCGATGCGGAGAAAGCCGCAGGATATATGGAGTTCAACGTTAATGGCAAGACTCAAAGAGCCGATTTTGACCGCACTAAAGTCGATCAAACAACGGGCCGCTATTACGGTTTCACTTGCTATGTGACGTCAGTTGAGATGGCTGATACTATAAATGCTGTTTATCATTATACAAAAGGCGAAGTGGATTCCACTTATGGATTCAACTACTCATTAAAAGAATATTTCGAGAGTGCCGACAGTATTATGTCCAGTTTTGATGATATGACTCAAAAGCTGATCAAATCTGTTGCAGACTATGGACACTACGCTCAGCCGTTCCTTGCTGATTACAATAACTGGACCATAGGTACTGAACATGAAAGAATGAACAAGTACTATACTTCTGGATACAGTCAGAGTGATATAAATGCTATGAGGGCTGATCTTGATCAGAACTATCGTATGGTACGCACAATGGTGGGGAATGACTTCGACAGCGAAATGGCAGTGCGTTATTCTCTTGTACTGGACAGTGAAACGACTATAAAGGTATATTTCAAGCTTGCAGATGCTTATCAGGGCAGCGTTTCTTTCACTCTTGAC
Organism: uncultured Oscillospiraceae bacterium; assembly: GCA_964613315.1. Taxonomy (GTDB): domain Bacteria; phylum Bacillota; class Clostridia; order Peptostreptococcales; family Anaerovoracaceae; genus RUG13409. The sequence goes on from CAZTHD010000077.1 coordinate 4,269, forward strand.
GGAAATCCTGTGGAAGCTGAAAAAAGCGGTGGGAGATATATCGTAAAGATCAATAATATATCTTCTCATCTACTTGGCACAGAACATACAGTGATTGCAACAACGGAAAACGGGAATGCTACAGTTGATCTTTCGGCGTTGTCATATGTCAAATGGATGTTTGATAATTATCAATATGGAAGCGATGCATACAATATGTGCGCAGCACTTTACAAATACGCTAAAGCGGCAAGCAGATTCGTAGCAGCGCATCAGGGACAATAATATGGAGGTATGGTCATGAAAAAGTATGAGACATTGGATATGGAGATCATTGAGTTTGAAGATAGTATAGATTTGATTGATGTTTCCACACCGGAAGCGGATCTATACGAAGAAATTGATTAAAGAAGTGCCGATACAAGGAGGGGAGTAAATATCCTCTCCTTTTTGATTATCGGAATAAGCAAAAGGAAGTAGTCAATCCATCGCTTGTATAATGTGCGTCAACAGTCTGATATTACCGATCATGCTAATACATCTCTTTAAATCCATTCTTTTCACTGTAGCTTTGTGGTGATAGAATAAAGTAGGATAGTTATTTAAGTCATATGGGGGATAAAACATGAAGAGATTTAAGGACGTAGATGATGCAATAAGATCACTCAAAAGAAGCGAAGAGATCGTCAGGACTTTAGCAAATGATAATTACGAAAGAGACGGAAGATTGATTTTGTGGCATCTGTATAACATTTGCGAAGCAACTTTGTACATATGCTGTGCTCATGATGCCCGCAACAGTGGTACGATTTCGTTCCCGCAAGTAAAGGAACTGCCTAAATTTAATAGAATACCTGAAATGGATATTCCCCATGATGTCAGGAGAGCTGCAAAAAAAATCTCCGATTATTCAAAACCTGATTTGGAAAATGACATTGATAGGATGGAATTATATGATGCTATACAGGCTGTGAAGCTGTTCTTGGAATGGATTCGTGAAAATACTAGAGTTGAAGAAATCAGATATGAATTAGAAGGCATTTTGAATTGGCCTTTATTTAACAGACTGATTGCGCTTTAGGGAGTAAAAGAAAAAAGTGATATTATTAAGAAATCATGATTATTTAAAAAACGAAATATCATTGAGATATTAGGTATCTATATGCAGGAAAAAATCATACTCGCGCCAGGCGCAAATTCAACAGAGCTTCTAAGGACTCTGGCTAAATTCGGGGTCAATACTATAGGTCTAAGGATAGTCGGTCCGGTCGAATTGGCAAAGATGGCCTTGACAAGATCAGGTATAAGCACAAGGGAAAGGTTCCTTTCTTACAGGGAGGAACCAGCCCTTGTTTTTTCTTTTGTAAAGAATATACCGTTCTTCAAAGCAACATCGTATACGGATGCTGAAGCGCTTGCAAAGGCTTTGACTACAGCAAGAGGCCTCATAGTAGATAATGAAGAAGGCGAAATAGAGAGGATACTGAAAGAAGGAGAGTTCAAAGAAAAGAATGAAGCCATACTCCTTGTGTATAAAGAGTATATGAGGGTTCTTAAAGAACAGGGGCTCACAGACAGTATTTCGCTTGTAAGGAAGGCTCTAAAAGAAGCTGCGCCTTTTGAAGCAGAGTTTTGTACACTTTCAGAGTTTCCTTTGACGCCTCTTGAGGCTGCACTTCTTGAGCACGTATCGGAAGGCAAGTATACACAGATGGATCTTTCCGGCCTTTTTGAAAGAGAAAAGAAAGATATAAATATTAAAGAATATACTGCAGCCTATGGAGCCATAAACGAAGCTGAAGATATATTGAGCCGCATATACAAAGAAGGTATTCCTCTAGATAAATGCGTCGTAGCCTGCGCTAATACAGGTCTATATACACAGATATTCTACGATCTTTCGAAAAGATATGATATACCTGTTACTTTTGGATCCGGTATATCCGTCAACAATACCAACCCCGCAGTACTTTTAAAGCTCCTCTATGATTGGAACCATATGGGATACAACGGAGTCGATGCCTTACGAAAATTAATATTCAGCAGTGCTTTCGACAGAGAAAAGCTTTCAGAAAAACTTGGGATCATATTAGAAAGGGACATACTTGGAAAGATCATCTCCATGGCAGGGAATCTTCGTATTTGTTTCGATAAGGATATCAATAAGCAAAGACTGGATGCTTTGAAGGGAGAAACACTTTCTAAAAGGGAGACAATGATAC
>CAZTHD010000078.1:0-6370 GCA_964613315.1 uncultured Oscillospiraceae bacterium
ATACTCTTTTATCTTATTCATCAGCTCCAGTCTCTGAGCCTGTATGGTGACGTCGAGGGCCGTAGTAGGTTCGTCTGCTATGAGTAGCTCAGGGTCGCAGATGAGAGCCATGGCTATCATCACCCTTTGCCTCATACCGCCGGAAAGCTGATGAGGATATTCCTTCATCCTTCTTTCCGGCTCGGGAATGCCTACTTTTTCAAGCATCCTCACGCCTTTTTCAAATGCGTCCTTTTTTGATATATCCTGGTGAGCCTGCATCATCTCGATGAGCTGGGTACCTATGGTCTGCACCGGATTAAGAGAAGTCATGGGCTCCTGGAATATCATCGAAATGCGGTTTCCCCTGACATTTCTCATCTCCTTTTCGGAGAGCTTTGTGATGTCGGTATCGCCGCCTATTAGTATCTGCGAATCTTTGTCTATCCTGGTCCCCGTCGATGGATGGAGCCTTAATATAGAAGTTGCCGTAACGGATTTACCGCAGCCCGACTCTCCCACGAGGCAAAGGGTAGTTCCCTTCTTTACCTCCATATCGATCTCATGGACCGCGTTGACCCATTTTCTGTCCATCATGAAGTCGACTTTCAGGTTTTTGATCTCAAGTATAGTTTCTGACATAAAAACCCTCCTATCGTCTCATCTTCGGATCGAGAGCGTCTCTTACGCCCTCACCGACAAAGTTAATGCAAATGACCGTGATGATCAAAAGTATTCCCGCGGGGAGCCACTCCCAGGGGTAGCTGTAAAGTACGACCACGTTGGTGGCGTTGTGCACTATGTTGCCCCAGGATGCCATAGGAGGCTGAACTCCTGCTCCGAGGAAGGAAAGAGCTGACTCTGTGATCATCGCGCTTGATATCATGAACGCTATGCTCATCCAAAGGGGCGCTATGGAGTTTGGAAGGACGTATTTGAGTATGACTTCTGCCGTCGATCTTCCTTCAGCCCTTGCGGCTTCTATGAATTCCATCTTCCTTACGGAAAGTACCCTTCCGTATATGAGCCTTGCAGGCTGTGGCCATGCGAGGACTCCTATGAGGAGCACCAGCACCGGTATGGACGAACCGAATATAGCTACCATGACTATGGTGAGTACCATGGACGGGAAGGACAGGAATATGTCCGCAAGTCTCATGATGATGCTCTCTGCTATACCTCTGTAATATCCTGCTATAAGGCCTAAAGGAAGGCCCAGGATGACTGATATGACTGTGGATGCAAAACCCACGAGAAGCGATATGCGTCCGCCGTATATGAGCCTTGAGAATATGTCTCTTCCAACGGAATCCGTACCGAGTATGTGAGCATCGCTTGGCGGAGCGTCGAAGACCCTGTCTATGGAATAGGGATCGAGTTTCATGACCATTGGAAGCACTATTACAAGGACTATCTCAAGAAGCAGGATATATATAGCGATATTTGCAAGTCTGTGTTTCTTGAACGATTTATAAAATCTGCCGAAAGGAGATTCTTTTTTGCTGTTTAAATTAGCCATATGTTCTCCTTTCCTTATGCTTCCTGTGATATACGCGGATCGAGAGCCGCATATACAAGGTCGAGCAATATATTAGTAAGCAGCACGACCACGGATATCATGACCGTGATGCCCATTATCAGGTTGTAATCGAAGGTATTGACCGCGTTGACCATCAATGATCCTATGCCGGGCCATCCAAAGATCTGTTCAGTAACCACAGCGCCTCCTACGAGGTAAGGTACGGAAAGACCGAGCTGCGTGATGATGGGTATGAGTGCGTTCCTTAGGGTATGCCTTATGGTAACCTGCCACTCGCTTATACCTTTGGATCTTGCGGTCTTTACGTAATCCTCGTTCACGCATTCAAGCATCGCGCCTCTTGTCTGCTTTATATATCCTCCTATGGACTGCAAAGAGATGATAAGAGCCGGAAGCAAAAGATGCGTAGCAAGGTTTGCGAAATTGTGAGCTCCCGGTCCGTACATACCGCTGGCAGGCAGCCAGTGAAGCTTTACGGCAAATATGTATATGAGCAGCAGAGCCATGAAAAAGCTCGGCATGGCGCTTCCTATGAATGCAAGTCCGCTGGCGAATTTATCCCAAAGTGAATATGGCTTGTATGCGGACATTATGCCAAGGAAAACTCCTATGACCACCGAGAAAATAAGAGCCGTAAGGGAAAGCGTCAGAGACGGACCGATCCTTTGGCCTATGATGGTAGCTACCGCGACTCCTGTGGAAGTGGAAGTACCAAGGTCTCCTCTCACTATGCCCCAGAGCCATATGAAATATCTGATGACTACAGGTTTATCAAGGCCGTATGCTATCTTAAGAGCTTCTATCTGTTCTTCCGTCAGGGCTGCCTGGGAAGCGATTATATCTATGGGGCTTCCGGGAGCCAGGTCGGAAAGAATGAATACGACGAAAGTGATACCTATGAAGATAGGTATGGCCTGAAGTATTCTTTTGATCGTGTATTTCAGCATCGCTTTCCTTTCTCTAGGGACATTCGACTCCCAGGTATTCCAATACGTAGGTGACTATGAATTCAGAACCTATGTCCATGTAGTCTTCGTCGACCATCATCTTTTCGTTGTGTCCTATGGTATATTCTCCGTTCTTGGCAGCGCCCAGGTTGACTACAACTCCCGGGATCTTTTTCTGTATGAACGCATAGTCGTCTCCGAAGAGTCCGGCCGGCGTATAATCTATATATTCTTCTCCCCAGAGCCTTCTTATGATCGCAAGAGCGTGATCCGTAGACTCTTTGTCGTTAATCATGGGAGTTCCTTCGCCTTCGAAGCTTACTTCGACTTCCGCTCCGCAGCTCTCAGCAATGCCCTTTGCTATGCGCTTTACAGCATTTCCTAAGATCTCGTCGTATTTGTCGTCAAAGTATCTGGCGTTGGCCAATATGTGGCATTTTCCGGGGATGATGTTCTCCTTTGTGCCCGAGCTTATGACCGTCGGTGAAAACACAACGAATTCGTTTCTCGGAAGCTCGTATGCCGTTATATCAGCAAGGGCTGTAACTATCTTTGCTCCGACCAAAGCTGCATTCACGCCCTGCTCTGGCCTTGAGGAATGCCCTGCTCTTCCTTTAACGTCTATGACACAATTCCCCACTTTTGCACACCTTACGCCGTAGTTGCAGAGGAAGACCCCTGTGTCATGGTCTACGGCTACGTGGAGCATAAGGGAATTGTCGCAATCATCGAGTAGCCCTGATTCAAGGGCGTGTAGCGCTCCGAACATCACCTCTTCAGCTTCCTGGAACAGCACCTTGTATGTACCGTGGAGCTGGTCTTTAAGATCGTTCAGTATCCAGGCCGTTTCAAGTCCTATGGCTGCGTGGGTATCGTGTCCGCAGGCATGCATGACACCGTCTACTTCGCTGGAGAAAGGAAGTCCCGTATTCTCCTTTATGGGCAGAGCGTCATAGTCTGCTCTTAAGACTATGGTCTTTCCCGGATGGGCTCCTTTTATCGTTGCTACTATGCTTCTTCGAGAAGGCGTAAGTTCAAAGGGTATCCCTGCTTTTTTAAGCTCATTTTGCACGTATTTGCAGGTCTCATATTCCTGTTTGCTGAGCTCAGGATGAGCGTGAAGATGTCTTCTGACCCTCACCATATCTTCTCTATATTCAGCTACTTTTTCTTTTACGTTTACCATTTATCAGTCCCCGTTTCCGTCCAGATCCGGCATCACATCTGCCGGTATAGGACAGGTATATGCATATTCTGAAAGCTTATCATCAAGCTCTTTTCTCGCCTTTTTAAGAAGTTCCTCGTCGCAGAGAGCTTCGCAAAGGGAAAGTCCCATGACTTTCGCTGCAGTTATCATGCCCTTCCAGCCTATGGATGATCCGCTGCATACCACCTGCTGCCATGAGTGATTGCCTGTGCCGTTGGGTTGGCAGCAAGTATTGAACTGAGCGCAGGGTATCTGCCAATGTACGTCGCATCCGTCTCCCGAGTAAGGAGCTACAACTCCCTTCATCATGTCCGTCTGTACGAATTCGAAGAGGTCCTGTGAATATACATCCGGGTCGGTTATGTGATACATCTGCTCGCAGGACTGCCTCTTTTCGCCAAGGGTGGTCTCAGCATTCAATTGCTTTGCGAATTCATAATCTTCTTCAGAGAACTTGGGACCTCCGACTTTAAGGAAGTTTTTAAGGACCATCTCAGCCAGAACGCTGTTTGGCATTCCGTTTGATGAAGCGCCTGCTCCCACCTTTATATCCACCGTGGTCTCTGTTGCCATAGCCATGCCTTTGGCTATCTTGTTCATCCTTTCGAACACTTCGTCTAAGCCCTGCCTTTTCGGAGCCCTGATGTAGTACAAGATCTCAGCTTCCGCAGGCACTATATTTGGAGCGTCTCCGCCTTTTGTGATTATGGACTGTATCCTGATATCGGGCGGTACGTGCTCTCTTAGGTAGTTAACTCCAACGTCCATAAGGATCGCTGCGTCAAGAGCCGATCTTCCGAGGTGCGGGCTCACTCCTGCGTGGGAAGCTCTGCCGTGGAATTGGTATCTTACGGACATGATGGCCATGGCCGCTGCCTGGGATACCATATTTGCATTGGCAGGATGCCAGTTTATATTTGCATCTACTCCGTCGAAGACGTGCTCTCTTACCATGAATACCTTGGCGCTGCCCCCTTCTTCCGCCGGGCATCCGAAGTATTTCAGCGTCCCGTGTATGTCGTTTTCAACCATGAATTTCTTTGCTGCGGCTATACCTGCTACGCAGGCTGCTCCCATGAGATTGTGTCCGCATCCGTGTCCGTTCTTGCCGTTTGGTACCTTTACAGGAGCTATCTCGTGGCCAAGTCCTTTAAGAGCATCATATTCGCCCCAGGTGGATACGACGGGTCCGTCACCGTTTTTGAAAGTGGCTACGAATGAAGTCGGTATCCCTGCCACGCCCATCTCTATCTCGAATCCCTCTTCTGCAAGCTTATCTGTCAATAGCTTTGCAGAACCGAATTCCTTGAACTGTATCTCCGCAAGATCCCAGATGTCCTTAGACAGGTCTATGTAGGCCTGCTTATTGGCATCTACGTATGCGAAGACCGTTTCTTCTATCTTTTTGCTAAGGCTTTCGTCTATCATTTTTTAGCTCCTTAAACCAAAAGGCTAACTACGAATCCTCCGAGCAGCGCGCAGAGGATGCCGATCACTATATATACGGGATACTTCTTTGAATCGACTCCCGATGCTCCTATGACCCTCCCTATATACAGAAGGTTGCTGGATATGGCGTACATCATGGGGAACATTATGGTAAGCTGTGCTGCGCTCATGGTCCCGCTCTGCACAAGGGATGCTGCTATGGCGCAGCCTGCGGGAAGCGTCATATATGAAGCTAGTATCGCAAGGGCAGCTTCTCCGGGAAGTCCGAATATACCGAGTATGGGTGAAAACACTATGCTTATGACCTTCATCAGCCCCGTTATATTCAGAAACTCCACCATGGCATATCCGAATATGGTCGCAACGCATACCTTTTCGATCCAGAGCTTGAATCCCAAAGATCCCTGATCCATGAAGGTCTGAACAAGGCCTGCCTTTTTCTTTTCGACCTGCTTTTGTTCGACTGCAGATTTTTCTGCATTTTCAGGAAGCTTTGCAAATTCGTCGGGATCTTTCCTGTCGAATATGAGCTGATACAGCCTCATTAGATTGCCGGCTACGAATTTGTTGACGAGTATTATCACCAGCATCAGGCCGGTCGGTATAGTCAGATAAGGAAGTATTATGGCTCCGTTGGAAAAGAAGACTCCTATGCAGGCTGCGGTTATGAACTCGTAGGCTACGAGCCTTTCCCTTTCTTTTTTGGATATCTGGCCGCTTTCGTACAGAACTCTTGCCTGGGCACTGCTCGCATCGGAGGACTGCCAATTGGCTATCATTGCAAGTCCGCATATGCCCGGAACTCCCATAAGAGGTTTAAGCACAGGAGTGAGGAGCTTTTGCGCTGCTTTGAGGCCGCCCAGATAATCGATACATCCTATGAAGGCCATCGAAAAGATCATTACGGGAGCTATCGAGAATGACTGAAGAAAACCTTCTCTTACTCCTGAGCCTCCGCTTCCTACTATACCTGCGCTGTAGGCGGCTTCAGCTATCTTTCCGTATGAGCCAAGATACGTCTGAAAATCGAGAGCTTTTAATATCCCTTCGCTGTGAGAGAATATCCCGGAAAAGAAAACAGCCGCAAATATGAGGGATATATATCCTGCTATTCCGACTTTTTCTCTTTCATTGTTCATGATCGCTTACCTCTTAAATGAATATATTTTGTATAGTTTCTGAGTATTTTGAATAATATAATACGAAGCATATTTAAATGCAAGTTAAATTTTCTACTTTTGTGGATTT
>CAZTHD010000079.1:0-6320 GCA_964613315.1 uncultured Oscillospiraceae bacterium
ATACTCTGGTAAATGGAATTTGAGATCGTAGCGACCTCCACCTTCGGGGTGGAGGCTGTTTTAAAAAAAGAAATAAAAAATCTCGGATTTGAGATAAGTGATTCCCGTAATGGAAGAATTACTTTTAAGGGGGATGAAAGGACTCTTGTTAAGGCTAATTTATGGCTCAGAACAGCTGACAGAGTCTATCTTAAACTATCCGAATTCAAAGCAGTGAGTTTTGAAGAGCTCTTTAATAAAGCTGGGATGATCGAATGGGAGAAATACATACCTGAAGACGGAAAGTTCACAGTCATAGGAACTTCAGCAAGAAGTACTTTGCACAGCGTTCCCGCCTGTCAGTCGATAATAGAAAAGGCTCTGATCAAAAGACTTTCAAATGCCTATGACAGAGAATGGTTCGAAAAGAGTGGGGACAGGTATACAGTACGATTCAGTTTTCAAAATGATGAATGTCTGATCGCTCTTGACAGTTCCGGAGAAGCTCTCCATAAAAGGGGCTACAGAGTAAAGGACGTCGCAGCCCCGATCAAAGAAACCATGGCTTCAGCTCTTGTGCAGCTGTCATATTTTCAGAAAAACAAGATCCTTTGCGATCCTATGTGCGGAAGCGGCACCATAGCGATAGAAGCTGCTATGCTCGCAAAAAACATAGCTCCCGGACTTAGCCGTGATTTTGATGCCATGAATTGGTCCTTTATAACGAAGGATCTCTGGAAAGAAGAAAAGAAGAAGGCTTTCGATTCAATAATATATGATGATGAAGTTAAGATATTTGCATCTGATATAGTCCAAAGGACAGTGGACTACGCAAGGGAGAATGCAATAGAAGCGGGAGTCGATGACATAATAAAGTTTTCTGTTAAAGACGTAGCGGATCTAAAAATAGATAAACTGGAGGGTATCAGCAGTGCAAAAGGAATTATATCTCCGGGCTCTATTGTAACTAATCCGCCTTACGGCCAGAGGATCGGAGAATCAGGTGATATCGATTTGATCTATGAGGCATTGAAAAGAATACATCAGAATTATCCCGGCTGGGAATTGAATCTCATAACTCCCGATAAGAGCTTCGAAAAGAAATTCGGAAAAGCCGCTGATAAACGAAGAAAACTATACAACGGCAACATCGAGAGCTGTTATTATCAATATTTCGGAAAAAAAGAAGAATAAAAAAAGAAGAATAATGGAAACCGAAAAGAATACATCTACTGAGATAGAAAATACAGACATAACAAAAGTGCAAAAAAGAAAAGAAGATCATCCGAAAAAAGAATCGGCTTTGCGAAAGAGATTCAGAAACGACGAAGTCACTGACGAAGAAAGGGCTCAGGAACTTTTCAACAAACGCTGACTAAACCGATAATAGGTGCTTCCTGTTGCTTTTTATATCAGCTTACTATACGAATATGTTATCAAGACACGAATAAATAGACGATGATCCATAAAACATGATGATTTTTCAAAAGAAAAAGTATCAAAATACTTGCAATTTAACAATTTAATGTTAATATACTAACGTATACGTTATTTCTCGAGTGACCCGGTGGGTCACTCTTCTTTTTGGAAACTATGGCTAAGAAGAAAATACAGGAATACATATCCGAATGGATGGGGCCTTTCGGTCTTGAAAACGGATATGAATTATCAAGAACAGAATTCGTAAAAGAAGGCCAGACCTGGTTCCTCAGGGTATATGTCGACAGACTGGTAGACGGAAAGTATGATTACATGTCATCAGACGATTGCGAAAAGATATCGAGATATCTTTCACAAAAGCTCGATGAAACAGATCCTATCTCCCAGAACTACTATTTGGAAGTAAGTTCCCCCGGTCTTGACAGGCCGCTCATATCGGATAAGGATTACTGCCGTTTCACAGGCGAGATCATAGAGCTCAAGCTCTTTGAAGCACTTGACGGTAAAAAACAGTATTCAGGTAGATTGAAAGACTACAAAGACGGAGTCATCAGTCTGGAACTCGAAAACGGTACCGTGATCGAAATTCCTAAAGAAAAAGCGTCAAAAGTCAACCTTGCGGTTATTTTTTAAAACAGAAGGAGATTAAAAATGAACATTGAGTTTCTCGAAGCAATCGAAGAACTTGAAAGAGAAAAGCGCATGCCTAAAGACATGCTCATCGAAGCGATCGAATCAGCACTCGTTTCCGCGTATAAGAAAAACTACGGAACATCTCAGAACGTACGTGTAAGTATTGACAGGGAAACCGGTGATATCAACATCTATATGAGAAAGGATATCGTCGAAGAAGTCGAAGATGAACTGTCACAGACATCGCTCGAAGAAGCTAAAGAGATAGACCCCGAGTATGAACTCGGAGACGTCATCGAATATCAGGTTACTCCGCAGGATTTCGGTCGTATCGCTGCACAAACGGCAAAACAGGTCGTAGTACAGAGAATACGTGAAGCAGAGAGAGGAATGATCTATGAAGACTACATCGGCAGGACCGGAGAGGTCGTAACAGGAGTAGTACAAAGGATCTCCAATAATACCGTTTTCGTCAATATGGGAAGAGCTGAAGGTATACTTTCCGCAAACGAACAGATCCCCGGCGAGAGATTCAGAGTCAACGAGAGGATCAAGGTCTACGTAGTCGACGTAAAAAGGACGACAAAAGGACCGCAGGTATTCCTTTCCAGAACTCATCCGGGACTTGTCAAAGGACTTTTCCAGCTTGAAGTACCTGAGCTCCAGGAAGACCTCATCGAGATCAAATCTGTTGCAAGAGAAGCGGGTTCAAGATCAAAGATCGCCGTATGCACCTACGATGAAAATATAGATCCTATCGGCTCATGCGTAGGACCGAGAGGATCCCGCGTACAGGCTGTGGTAGATGAACTCGGCGGAGAAAAGATCGATATCATAAACTATTCAGAAGATCCGGGAAAGATGATAAGTGCTGCACTTTCTCCATCCAAGGTGGAGATGGTCCTCATCAATGAAGGTGAGAGATCTGCTATGGTCGTAGTTCCTGATTATCAGCTGTCACTGGCAATAGGTAAAGAAGGCCAGAACGTCAGACTTGCTGCAAGACTTTGCGGATGGAAGATAGATATCACTTCCCACACTGCATGGGAAGAGAAAGAGAAAGCTGTAAGGGCTCAGGCAGAAGCTGAAAAAGACGAAGCATCAGAAAATGACTCATTGGAATATGAAGAAGTTGAACTGAAAGCTTCAGACGTCAAGAAGATGAAAAAGGATGAACTACTTGAAACTGCAGAGCAGCTTGGACTTGAGATCCCGGAAAAAGCAACAGTAGCAATGCTCAAGGATCTTATCCTTGCAGAGATGGAGTAATATGAAACCACAAAGAAAATGCATAGGCTGCGGAATGATAACTGACAAGGAAAATCTTCAAAGGATAGTCCTTTCAGACGGATACCCGGTGATAGATGATAAACAGTCGATGCCGGGAAGAGGCTGCTACCTTTGCAAAAATACTAAGTGTATTGAAAAAGCAATGAAAAAAAATGCTTTTTCAAGAGCTTTAAGAAATGATATTTCAAATGAGGCACTCGGGAGGTGTTTTAATGACAGATAATGAAACTAAGATCGTGAAAGCCGAAAAGAAAGAAACTTCGGGAGAAAAGGACAAAGCATCAAAAGTCCAGATAAGGCAGGTCGACATAGCTATCCTTCAGGCTCAGAAAGAAAAAGCCGCTAAGGAAAAGGCGATGAAAGCCGCAAAAGCAAAACAGGCTCAGGCCAGTAAGGTACAGGGAACTCAGGCTCCTGCTGTTCCGGCAAGAAAGAGTCCTGCCGGTGTTGCTATGCCCAAAAGCACTGCACCTGTTGGCAAAGCTATGCCTAAATCATCTGCAGTAGGCAAGGCTATGCCTAAGAGCGCCGTACCTCAGAAAAAAGCAGATACACCTCAGCCTGAAACACCAGCTACGGAATCGACAGCTCCCGTAATCGAGACCGTAGAACAAGCTCCTGTTACAGAAGCTCCCAAGGCAGAGGAAAAGAAAGTCACTATAAAGATAGTCAAGAAGGCTGAAGGAACTGCCGAAGCAGCTCCTGCTGAAGAAAAGAAGGCGAAAAAGACTGCTAAGAAAGCAGCCGAAAAGGAATCTGAACCTGAAAAGAAAACAAGCAGATCTTCAAAAAAGAAAGAAGATACAGAAACAAAAGCTGATGAAGTAAAAGAAGCTGAAGTAAAAGCAGAAAAGACAGATGCTAAAGCAGCACCTGAGATAAAGGAAGAAGCTCCGGCAGAAGAAAAGAAAACAGAAACTGCTGAAGAAAAAAAGCCTGAGTCAGTTGAAGAAAAGAAAGCCGAAGAACCGGAAGTCTACGTAGATGACTTCGTTCCTTCGATCAAGATCAAGATCAAGAGGACCGCAGCTCAGGAAGCCGAGGAAGAAGCTAAAAGAAAGGCAGCAGCCGCAGAAGCTAAAAAAGCTGCAAAAGCCCAAAAAGAAAAAGAAAGAAAAGAATCTTCAAAGAAGAACAGCGATCCTCGCAAACCAAAGGAATACGTCGGTAAGAAGAAGGACGGAAAATCCGGAGATTCAGCTGCTCCCAGAACAAAGAACGCTCCCGGTACTGCTAAAGGAGATAAAGTCGTTGCATTCACAGCACCTTCAGGCGGAAGTCAGAACGGAGGAAAGGCAAAGAACAAGAACGATAAGAAGAAGAACAATGCTGACAGAGATAAATTCGGAAGCAAGTTCAACGACGCTCCTATAGATCTTTCCAAGAAGAATAAAAACAAGCACAGCAAATACAAAGAGACTAAAGTCGAAGAAGTTGAAGTCGTTTCCGAAGAAGTCAAGGAAGCAATGGAAACAGGCGGCGTAGTCATAAACGTACCTATCACTCTTGCAGGTTTCTGCGAGCAGGTAGAAAAGCCCACTTCAGCAGCTATCATGGCATTGATGAAAATGGGTATCATGGCAAACATCAACCAGAATCTGGATGAAGAGACAGCCATACTCCTCGGAATGGAACTCGGTGTGACAGTTGCTGTCAAAAAAGTCGAAGAAGTCGAAGAAGAAGAAGGAATCGATCGTTCTGAAGACAGAGAGTCAGATCTTCTCCCGAGAGCTCCTATCATCACCGTTATGGGTCACGTAGACCACGGTAAGACCTCTATTCTCGACGCAATAAGAAAGACGAACGTAACTGCAGGAGAAGCAGGCGGAATTACTCAGGCAATAGGTGCATCCGAAGTATCCCATAACGGAAAGAGGATAGTCTTCCTCGATACACCGGGACATGAAGCCTTTACCGCTATGCGTGCAAGAGGTGCACACGTAACTGATATCGCAGTTCTTGTTGTTGCGGCAGACGACTCAGTAAAACCGCAGACGATCGAGTCTATTAGCCATGCAAAGGCGGCAGGAGTTCCTATCATAGTTGCCATAAACAAAATAGATAAACCCGGCGCAAACCTTGACCTTGTCAAAAAGGATCTTGCTGATAACGGAGTACTCGTAGAAGAGTGGGGCGGATCGACTATCTGCGTACCTGTTTCTGCGAAAACCGGACAGAACATCGACCAGCTCCTGGAAATGATACTCCTTCAGGCGGAGATGCTCGAACTCAAGGCTAACCCGAATAGAATGGCTCAGGGTACAGTCATTGAAGCAAGGCTCGACAAGAACCTGGGTCCTGTAGCTACTTTGCTCGTAATGAACGGAACTCTTCATGCAGGTTCGGCTGTCGTTGCCGGAACGGCCTGCGGAAGAGTCCGTACGATGAAGAACGACAAGGGAGCCACGCTTAAAAAAGCCGGTCCTGCGACCGCAGTGGAGATCACAGGTCTTACAGAAGTTCCGGAATCCGGTGATGAATTCTTCATGGTCAGAGATGACAAGACCGCAAGAGAGATCGCTGCGAGAAGAGCAGAAAAGCTCCGTGCAGACCTTATGGCAAAATCTTCTGCCATTTCCCTCGAGAAACTCTTCAGCCAGATCGAAGAGGGAGAGATCAAGGATCTTAACATCATCATCAAGGCAGACGTCCAGGGTTCCGTCGAAGCACTTCAGTCTTCCCTTGAGAAACTGAAGAATGAAAACGTCCGCGTGAATATTATCCACACAGGCGTAGGTACGGTAACTGAAGGCGACGTAATGCTTGCCGGCACGTCCAACGCTCTGATCATTGGCTTCAACGTAAGACCCAGCTCTGCAGTGCAGGCTCAGGCAGACAGAGACGGAGTAGAGATCCGTTGCTACAGGATCATATACGAAGTCATCGACGATATCGAAGCTGCTATGAAGGGTATGCTCAACCCGATCTACAAGGAAGTCATACTTGGAAAAGCAGAAGTCAGAAATACGTTCAAAGTG
>CAZTHD010000080.1:0-6310 GCA_964613315.1 uncultured Oscillospiraceae bacterium
AAACCACGTCTCCTGTATGTTCGTCACCATCTTGGGAGTTTTGATCTTCCCTATGAAGGGCGAAAGAAGGCTTGCAAGGCCTGCGCATACAAGAAAGCTTATGACGAAGACTGCCAGGTTGACAGGATGGGAAATATGTATGTGCTCAAGGGCCAGATCGATGAGCGATATTATAACAAGGGCCACCTGCGCCGGCACACCGTTGTAGGTGAACACGTTGCAGAAGAAAAGCAGCACGAAGGAAAGAGTACGGAAAAGCTTCTTGTTTCCCTTCAGTACCGAAAATACGAAAGCCGCCGCAAAAAGGATCATGCCAAGAAGCGGGACCCAAAAAGCCCCTATGCCGTTCACCTTAGGTATGAATACCCTGAACTCGGCGTAGAGAGCGAATATCATCAAAACGTCGCATACGAGCATCGCAAGAGCGGGAAGCTTTTTGAATATGTCTTTTGCAGTCATGGCTTCTCCTCTTGGGGTATGTAATCCCTGTAAACTTCATCGATGAGCTCGTATAGCTGGGAATCGAAAACAAGTTCCTTTTGAACGCCTTTATATATGGCTGTGATATATGCTCCTTCGTCTTTTATCATCTTTTCCCTTAGCTCTGCTACCTGTCCGAGGAGATCGAGCATCACGGAGAACTCCTCTCCGTCTCCTAGGTAGTAGGTGTAAAGGGATTTTCTTGAGTCGGAGCCAACTTTGATTATGTATTCATCGTATTTAGCCGATAAAGCCCTATGGGCGTGCTTTAAGTCGTCTCCCTCCTGGATGGGCCTCACTTCGAAGATCTCCGTATAGTCGTCGCCCTTGGCGTTGAGTATCTCGCCCTCGCCGGGAATGAAGGTCTTCCTTACGTAGCGGTAGTTGACAGGAGCTTTCTTCGGATAAACGTTGAACTGCTTTTCAAAGCCCAGCTTTTTGTAGAGCTTCACAAGACCGAAGAAACCGCTGACCCTCACCTTTTCTACACTGAGGACCATGGTGCCGGGCTTTAAGTCTCTGAATTCAAAGACCGTGCCGCTGTCCTCGCAGGGCAGAATTTGTGTCTGGGTCTCCGAAGTCTGAAGGCATTTGAGCTCTACTATGGGTATTATGTCTGTATGGAAAGACGGAGAGTCTATCATCATCTTAAGCTTTATGCTGTCTCCCTCCTTGAACCACCTGTCGTCTGCGTCTATATCGAGGATGAGAAGTTTTTTTACGACCAGGCATATGCCAAGGGAAACAAGGGAAATGAGCAATACAAAAGCTATCAGATAGTCAAGATATACCGTCTGATAATTGAATTTGAGCGCGAATAATAGAATTAAAAGAATGACTGCCGTCATCTGTTTCTGAGAAGCGGGGGCTCGGCCACGCCTTCGAGTATCTTGTTAAGGAGCTTCATACGCCTTTCGGAGATGACTGTCATCTCCTGCTCCTTCATGCTTATCCTGTGAACGCACACGTCTATGAAAACCGCCTTTATATCTTCAGGTATCACGTAGTCCCTGCCCCTGAAGTAAGCATTGGCCTTTGCCATCCTGAGAAGAACGAGCTCTCCCCTCGGAGATATACCCACTTCTATCTCGGAATTATTTCTCGTAGCCGATGCCAGATCGTATACGTACTGATATATGGCCATATCCACGTAGACGTCGTCTATCTCCTTTCTCGCAGCCAGGATCTCGTCCCTGCTCGAGACAGTCTCAAGACTCTCCACGGGATCGCCCTTGTCTCTCGATGCGAGTAGGGCCAGTTCGTCCTTCCTTTCCGGATATCCTACGGAAAGGGCCATGGAAAATCTGTCGAGCTCAGACTGAGGCAGAACGGATACTCCGTAGAGGGATGATATGTAGGGGTTCATGGTGGCTATGACCACGAAGGGATCCTCAACTTTTTTTGTGATGGAGCTGATGGTCGCCTGCCTTTCCTGCATTACCTCAAGAAGCGCCGCCTGGCATTTGGAGCTTGCTCTGTTTATCTCGTCGGCAAGGAGTATGTTCGTGCCGAATATGGGTCCCGGTACGAATTCGTCGACGCCTTTGTTCTTATTGTACGTTATATATCCCGTCACGTCCGAAGGCATGACGTCGCTTGTGAACTGTATGCGCTTCGCCTCGAGCCCCAAGACCTTCGATACGGTCTTCGCTATGGTGGTCTTGCCTACTCCGGGTTTATCCTCAAGTATCACGTGGCCTTCTGCCATGATGCACATGAGGATCTTTTCGAGAACGTCGTCCTTGCCGTAAACGGCCTTTTTCATTTCTTTTATGATCGATTCGATATCCATGTTTTTCTCCGTTTTTGTAAATATGTGTCACAAAACATTATACCCTATGTGCCAGTCTTTTGCACTTATTATCTGTCAGCATCACTACCGCATGCGCATAGGAAACTACAGAGTCGTTTATACTGTCATAGCCTGAAACATAGTAGTGATCGATACTCTTCTCGCAGGACCGCGTGGTGACATATACAAAAAGATGTCCGGGCTGAATCAGTTCATCCGCAGTTCAGACAGCGAAAAATTATCTATGTATTCATCTGCCAAAGCCGGCACATAATATGGTTTATACAGGCGGAGACCCTGCTCTTTTGCCTTATCGTTCACCTGTTCGACCTCTGCCCAGAAAACATAGTAAGGGATGTAGTATTTAACGAAAGGCCCTGTCCTGTAGATGAGCTCAGTTCTGACCACAGATGCCTCTCCGGGGAAGGGCTCTTTTTCTTTGTTGACAGCCTGATAACAGCCTGAAGCGAGACGTTCTTTTGCCTCATCAAGTGTTATTACCGGATAATCCCCCACCTTTCGCAAAATAAGAAAATCATTTGATGATCGCAATCTGTAAAGGGCATCTTGAATCACTTCCGACGGATCAGGTTCAAAATACAGCCTGCTGAAGTTGTAATTCAAGATCTTCTGCACAGGATCGTCTGAATCTTCGTATATGAAATTGCTGGATATATAAGTTCCGTTGCTCAGGGCAAACGCATAGGGGATGTGAACTATGACAGGATCCGTATATCCCGCAAAATCCTTATACATCTCCGTAAAATGCATGATATCGGGATAATTCCAATATGTAGTATCCCGGGCAAACGTCGCGCTTGTTCCGCCTTTCCTGCCAGAAAACTTGAAATCGATCAAGCCATTGGCATATACGGTAAGTTCCCCTTTATCGGTCTGGGCAACTATCTTGGCCGGCGCCGTGTCTTTAACGGTATTTTTTCTATCGAGATACGTCCCGCTGTAAGTCCTGCAGTAGTGGACTATTGCATCAAGTTTAGATGCCGCTCCGGCAAGAAGTTTGCCCATCTGCGCAGAATTCAGACCTTTTGGTATGCCTGCGCCTGTCGGATCATATGCTCCGTTTAAGAACACGGGCAGCGTCTCCAAGACAACATCCGGGTCCCATGGGTTATATGTCAAGCTCATAGAAAGATCAGAATGGGCAACAGATCCTCCGCCCCCCGTTCCCGATACAGATAATGGGCTTATTTCTATGGCAGGTAATTCTGAAAGATCGACTTCTTTGTAGGTCGTATCGAAAGTATACTCGTAGACCCGTTCCAGGGAAGAGAAGTCATAGCCTTTGTTTTTCGCAAAAATCTTGTCCCAAAAACTTATAGTCCCTATGAGAGCAATGCAAAGGCATGCTGCCATGGCAGCGTATTGCATGAACCTTCTTTTCTTGCCTACCGCTTTATTATCCGCAGCTTCTATGAGCTCCCGGTCTATGTAGCCGATTTCGTCGAGTAATTCACTGCCCTTCATAATACGTAACCTTCTTTCTCAAGGAAAACTCTTAGATCGTTTCTCATTCTGAAGAGAGTGGTCTTGACCTTGCTATGAGTGATGAAATATCTTTTTGAAATATCCGCAACAGAGTCCAGATACCAGTATCTGCGTATGAAGATATTTCTCTTTTCCTCATCCTGCCTCTTAAGAAAAGCGCTTATCACTTCGGCAAGCTCTTTTCCTTCTGCTATGCTCTCCGTATTTCCTGAAGCCGGGATGCATTGCTCCAGCTCCAGACTGAGCTCCTCGACATGAGCTTTTCGCTTAAGAGCATCTCTTTGGCGGCACAGATTCAGTGAGATATGGCGCGTTATCCTTGCAAGATAAGCAAAAAAGTATGAGTAGGGCTCGTTGGGCGGGATGGAGTTCCAAGTCTGAAGATAGGTCTCGTTTTCGCATTCCTCCGCTGACATATCGTCTTTTACTATATCAAAAGAGAGACGGCGAAGCTTGCCTCCGTATTTATCGGAAGTCTCCTTTATGGCCGCCTCATCTCTTTCAAGATACAGTTTTACGATGTCTTCATCCTGCATTTCGCCCTGCCTTAAAACTCTCTTCACCCACCTAAGCACCGTTTTGCCATGACCGGTTACAAAAAAACATTTATTTTTCGAAGTGAGCCTTTTTCCCTCCGTAAGAGAGTCCTTTTTCCCTTCTCTTCTTTGCGGTCTTCTTTTTCATGACCGAGTAGCCGTAAGTACCCAGGCGTCTTTGTTTGAGGCCGAAGTACTCGCCGTGTATATATGCGACCAGGCCTGCCTCATTTAGGGCGAATCTGCCGCTCTCTTTCATATATTCTTCAGCTGCATGGACTGCCACTATCTCCGCAAGGAACATATCGTGGGATCCGAGGCGCTTCACCTCTACGACCTTGCACTCTATATTCACAGGAGATTCCTCGATAAGGGGGCAGGAGACCTTATCTCCCTTCGCCTTGCTAAGGTGCATCTCTTTGAATTTATCTTCGTTTCTGCCGCTGGTGCTCCCGCAGTGATCCATGGCGAATACCAGGTCCTCACTGACAAGGTTAATGACGAATTCGCCGGACTTTTCGATGATGTCATGGGAATATCTCTCCGGGCGTACGCTGACGTAGGTCATGGGAGGTTTGGAATTGACTATGCCCGTCCAGGCTATGGTTATGATGTTCGAGTTTTCCATATCTCCGCAGCTGACCATTACTGCGGGAAGGGGAGAAAGCATCTCTCCCGCTTTCATACTTATCTTTTTCATATTGCATGCTCCTCTTAATGAAACCGCCCGGAAAGCATATGCCCCGGGCGGTGATCATTGATTGCTTTTTGAGCGGAAAGCTAATGCGAGGTCTCTCTTACGGCTTCGTTTACTTCTGTAAAGAATTCCGTCGCATCTTTGACTTCTTCAACAGCCTCTTCAGCGAGATCTGTCTCTGCGAGGATCTGCTCATCTGTGGCTTTGCCGACGGCAAAGTCTTCGGCTATCTTTGCGAAACTGTCGTCGATGAGCCCGTCGCGCTTCAAAGCTATGGAGAGAGACTTCATCTCGACGGTGAGATCGAGCTTGTCGTCGTCAAAGAGGTTATCATAAAGTTTGACGAGGGCGCCCTTTATCTCCTCAAGATTGGCTTTGAGCTTCTCCGGAGTATCACCGATATTGGTGCCGCTGTTCTGAAGCTTTATGAATTTGCTCTCTATCTCGGCTACGCTGGAAGTGTAGTAGTTGATCACTCTTCTTCCCGTCTGGAAGTCTGTGGGATCGTCCTTGAGATAGCTCAGTATCTTTTCGGTGGATGCGCAGATCTCAGTGAAATCGTTGCGGATCTTGGGATCGTTGATCCTGACTGAATTGATCCTGATCTTGTTGAGCAGGGACTTAGTGTCCTCGATGGCCTTTTTCTGCTCCGGCGTAAGAGCCTTCTTCTCTCCCTCGGCAGGCTGCTGAGCTTCCTTTTCACCGGATTTGAGTCCGGAGATGATTATCGCTATGATCAGGATGGCAAAGCCTATGAGGGCAAGCCATACCAGTATACCGAACAGTCCCGCAAGGGCAGGTATCAGGTTTTTAAGAAGCCAGAAGCAGATTATGAGACCCAAGACAAAGCCGAGTCCGCCTTTTCTTCTTCTACTCATTTAGTACTCCTTAAGTTTTTAGGCTTTTACTTCTTCGATAAGTCCGGAGTTCTGTCCGGTCTTCGTCATGGAGAGGAGCTTCTCTCTGAGCTCGTTCTCGATCTTTGCGAGAGCTGCCTCAGCTTCTACTCTTCTTGCGTGTCCTTCTTCCTGGATGGCCAGTACTTCGTCAAGAGTTGCCATGAGCTGCTCGTTGGTGTACTTGACTGTCTCAAGATCTACGATGGAGCGTTCGCTCTCCTTTGCGATCTCGACTGCTCCTGTATGGAGAGTCTCTGCGTTCTTCTTGAGAAGCTCGTTGGTAGCTTCAGTTACTGCGGACTGTGCTGCAACTGCCTGCTCGGAATGAGCGAGTCCCAGTGAAAGCACCATCTGGTTCTTCCAGAGAGGACTGGTGTTGTTGATAGTTGTCTGGATCTTT
>CAZTHD010000081.1:0-6300 GCA_964613315.1 uncultured Oscillospiraceae bacterium
CTGCAGTTTTTCCGGCTAAATACTCTTTAAGTCTTTCTGTTTGTGCATCACCCATAAACAGAAGGGTATTTTCACCGCAAGTTACAGTCACTATCAAAGATGAATTGTTGCTTTCATCTTCATCATAATCGTCAGATTCCGGAGGGTTTACATTAAAGGTGATACCGTCGTATGTAAATTGAATTTCTCTTGTTACAGTTTTTGCATCAAGTCCTGCAGCTGCAAGTGCATTGATATAGTTATCGTATTCGTCACTGTCTTTTGGGCAGTTGCTTTGAAGTACCTCTACCACCTCGATGTTGTTTATTACCTTTGCTGCTCCTCCCACATGGTCCTTATCAAAGTGAGTGATGATGATTGTATCGATCTTTTCTATCCCTTTATCTTCTAAATAGTCAAGAATAGTAGATCCAAAACCTTTTAGGCCGCAGTCTATAAGGACAGTGTGGTTTTCTGTCGTCAGCAGTATTGCATCTGCTTTGCCTGCCTGAAAGAAGTATACTTCCAATTCTTTATTTCCTCCTGAAGAACATGCACCAAAGCCGAGAATCAATATGGATGCAAGTAAGACACTCAAGGCTATCTTTAGTTTATTATTTTTCATGGAGCAGGTCTCCTTTCTTTGCTTATTATACTTCATATACTTAAGAAGCGGCATAACTATATGCCGCCCCTTTGAGTATATCTTGTATATAGTATCCTATAGCTGATTTGTACTTTCTGTATATGGAAGAATGGCGATCTCAAGATTTCCGTTCTTTGTTCTAAGCTCATCGATGAATGCCTTTTCCTCAGAAGGATCCTTCATCTGGATCTTGTAGGAGAGCCTGAACATGCTTCCCATACCGGTGGTCTTTACCCCTGCATTTTCTACCTTGAGAAGATAGTGTGCAAAGGTCTCATCGAATACGCCGTTGTACTCAAGTGCTTCAGGGATCGTGATCCTAAGAAGCTGATCTGCTGCCATGGATCTGTGTTCAAAGAAGGGCAGCTTGGAAAGAAGCAGATATACGACTGCAAGGCAGAGCATGATGATGACTCCGTATGTAAGGTAGCCCATTCCGAAGGCAATGCCTGCCCCCATAGAGATGAGGATAGCTGCTATTTCATCAGCGCTTCCCGGAGCACTTCTGAAACGGATGAGCCCGAAGGCTCCTCCGACTGCAACTCCTGCACCTATATTTCCGTTTACAAAGGTGATGACCGATGCAACTATGAGAGGAATGAGCGATGTTACAAGAAAGAACCTTTTAGTGGATCTGATGCAGTAGCTCATGATCCAGGCAAAGATCACACCTGCGAGCAGGGTGACTCCTGCCATTAAGAAAAACTGTGCCGGTGTAACTATGGCAGAATAGATAGAATCAAACATTTTAATTTCTCCTTTTCTTTACTTGATCGCGAGCTTTTGAACCTGCTGTTTGTAAGCTTCGCCGTATTTTGAAAAACTGCTTTTATATATTTTCCCTGTAGATAGTATATCTGCAAGCCAGAGGGGTATGGCGTCCTGAACTTTCAGTTCCAGTATGGTCCAGCCCTCGGGAAGGAGAGAAATGCCCTCCATTGATTTTGTAAGAGTAAGATCTGTAGTCCTATACCTTGGATCAGCATCGATGGTGAGCCTCAGGTCTCCATCCGGTTGGAAATATGCTTCCCTGTCGTAAATGATCAGGCAGGACGGTACCAAAGGTCTATAGTAATCTCTGAATGTTGTTATCTCGCTGTTGATCTGTCCCCCTGCGCATATGTCTCCATTTTCTTCAAAAAATTTCTTTACAAGGGGAATGGTGGTTTGTACGCGCCTTTTGTAAACTATATCGTAAGCTTTTCTCTTAAGTTCCAGGAACACAGGCGAATCCTCTGTGGCGAGGCCGTATGATCTAAGCCTTATCTTTTCCTTAAAGGGTGGTTTTTCAATACTTGCCCTTATGAGCCTATAGTCGGGGGTGTCATAATAAAGGGAGGCTATAGACGTAAGACCGAATTGATCTATTTCCATGTAACCTTTGAGCCGTTCCTTAAGAAACGCTGTTTGCTCTGCGCTAAGCAGATATTTCAGTTCATAACGCTTCATTACGACTACCGGGTCATTTACTGTCTGTGCCATCTTTACTCACCTCCCTTCATATTTATTAATATTCTTTTCATATCTCTACAGGTCTATCTGCACCGTAAAGACCGAATCTTTTACAAAGGCCTTTGCTCGTCCGCTGTATTTTTGTACTATTTCTTTTACATTGGATAGACCGAGTCCAAGGCTTCCTTCTTCTGCATTGGACAGGCACGTGAACCTGTCGAATACCTGATCATATTCTCCGTCTTCAAGGTCCGTATCATTTTCAGATTGGAGCTTTATCCTTTCACCTGTTTTACTCAGTGATAGCTTTAAATAGCTTTTAGCGTACTTTGAACCGTTGAGAATAAGCTCTTCAGTCATTACTTTAAGGTCTTCGGCATTTGCTTCCATCTCTATTCCGGAAGTTATCTGCACATCTACTTCGATATTTTTTTCTTTGTATGCTGCAGGTTTATTTTCGACAGCTTCTGTCACTATTCTTGAAAGGTCGGCCTTTTCTTTTGTCATTTCGGATTCAAAGAGGGCAAATCCTGATAGGTGAGCAAGCAGTCCGCTCATGGTCTTTACCTGTCTTCTTATGGAACTTGTCTGATCACTTACCCCGCCTTTTCTTTCAAGCAGTTCGACATCTACATTGATCACTGTCATAGGTACCTGGAATTTCTGTTCCATGCCTACAATAAACTGTTTTTGTTTTCTGTCTGCGGCTTCCAAAGGTTCAAAGAGCTTTTTGCCGGCTCTCAGCAGGAACAGATAGAGTATTGCAATGCTTATAATTTCTCCGATTACGGATATGATCAGTATCCTGTAGCTTGGAAGCAGCTCTCTTCCCTGATCTATTACCGTTACAAAAGTCAAATTGTCTTGGGTGTAAACTCTGTATCTATAGGTACCTCTTGTCCAGCCTGTTGATCCTGAAAGAAGGCTTTTTGCCCATTCTGCTGCGTCATTTTCACTGACAGCTGAGATCTGATAAGCTACTTTGAATGCGTTTCCGCTTTTATCAAAGGCGTAGGTAAAGTACCTTATGGATTCTGTCATTTCCGGAGAGCTCGGCCCCATGGGACCCATCTGTCCCCGGCGTCCCTGCTGTCCGTCAAAATAATAATTCCCGCCTTGAGGTCTTTGATCGTTTCCCTGAGTCAATGTTATGAAGCTTTGATTCATCGCATCAGGATTCATGGGTTCCGGCCCCATTTGTCCTGGTCCTTGCATGTTTTCCGGACTCTGCATATCTCCGGGCATATTGCTGAATGGATCTTGCATGTCTTGGGGCATGTTGCCGAATCCTCCCTGCATATTGCCCTCAAAACTGCCGTTTTGATTCGCAAGAGCAAGTGTGATGGTATCTGCATCATTTGCCGCCATGGTGAAGTTTATTATATTTATGACTCCAACCAGTACTGTCAGCAGTATGAAGACCACTATTACTGCATAACGTATGAGTTTATTTTTAGCTTTATTCATTTTCGGTCACCGCCTTGCTTTCTTGTGCTAACGTATCATCTATTCTTGTTGTCATTTGCTTTATAGACTCTTCGAGTTCTGCGGGAGTAAAAGGATAGCATATGGCATTAAAGCTGTCTTTTGCTTCTTTCTTTTCTCTGCAATCGAGAAGTGATAAAACAGGTATTCCTTCAGATTTTAAATGATCTATAAGGAGTTTATTCTCTATTCTTGGCAGTCCTTTATCAAGAACTGCCAAGTCGTAGTTTCCTTCTGCAAGGAGAGTCAGCATTTGCGGTCCGTCAAAAGCCGTTTGTGTTTCTCCGAAATCCTCAGTAAGTATTTCTTTGTAAGCTCTGAGCAGGTCCCTGTCAGGGGCTGCAAAAAGTATTTTCATTTACTGTGCCTGCCTTTCTAATGTCTTGGACCGCCGAAGCCTCCGCTGTAATTACCGCCGCCGTAACCTCCGCTATTCCCGGGCATCTGGTTTCCTCCGGGCATGGTTCCCATTCCTCCCATGCCTCCGCCCATGAACTGATTGGTGATGCTGTTTGTCTGGGTGCCGTTGACTATAATGGTTCCGCCGTTGTATTGAGCTGTTCCGTCGTAGTCAAAGGGGCTTTGTCCCGTAATATTGACAGTGCCTCCGTTTATGTAGAGGTTTCCGTTGGCGTCTATACCGTCTGTATCTCCCTGACCCATGTTTATGGTCAAATTGCCGTCATTTATTTCAAACTGTACTGTGACAGCGTAGGACTTTCTTGCTGCATTGATGCCGTCATCTGTGGCCGTGATGCTTATATTACCGCCATTGATCTGTACCCATGTGGCTTCGATGCCTTCAGCTGCGCTGATGCTGATATCTCCTCCGTCGATCTGGCAGATGGTGGTTGCATGGATTCCGTCATCTCCTGCCTTGATCGAGAGGGTACCTCCGCAGATATAGATGTATCCGACCGTATTGTCATCATCATATTCTGCATGAAGACCGTCATTTGTAGCTGTGATGGTGATATTGCCCTCTGCAATGGCTATGGAGTCGTGGGCTTCGATTGCACTGTCCTTGGCGTTTACGACTATGGTGCCTCCGGTGATCTTAAGATCATCTTTTCCGGAAATGCCGTTGTCAGAGGATTCTATGTTAAGCGTACCTAGACCGTTTAATACCAGGTCATCCTTTGCAAATATGACTGCATCTGTATTCGTATCTCCGTCAGTTGTAAATGATCCTGTTACCTTTAGTGTATTGGCAGTTCCTTCGATGGTGGTAACGAATACTTTATCTGCGCTCTTTACATAGATGCAGGGGAAGTCGCTGTTTGTGATGTTTGCCTCATTGAGTACGATCTGTACTTTGTCTTCGTCACCGGCTTCGACTGTAATGGTAACTTCTGTTGCTGTGCCGCTGAATACATAAACGCCTGCTGCTGTAATGGATATATCTTCACCGTCTGAGAGTGCAAAATACTTTGCTTCTGATACATCAGGAGTCTGTGTCAGGTCTCTTGTTGTGAAGAGGTCTGAAGCATCGATAGCTCCGTTCGATGTGACATTGGCACTAGTGACTGTCTCATCTGTGATGACCAGTGCATTTTCGGTAGTATCAGCCTGAGTATTGGTATTCTCGCTGATCTGTGTGCTGCTTTCCTGGCTTTTTTCAGAACCTTGTTCTGAACTTCCGCATGCTGCAAATGACAGGGCAATTGCCAGGATCAAAATGCTTGCTAAGATTTTCTTTTTAATCATATTTACCTCGCTTTCTATACCTGGATAGAAATAACTGTTTTTAACTAAGTGCTTTCGTTTTGTGATGTGAGTTTATCAGTTTATCCTTAAATGAAACTTAAGGTTTACTTTTTTAAGGAATTTTTTTAGAACTTTAGGCTCATCGATCGTTGCGGCCTTAATATACATTGGCTACCTTAAATGAACCTTAAGATTGGATAACTTACATGAGTTGATATATGATCCTGTCTTTGACAGATAAAAGAGATAAAAATGCCGGAAATGCAGTAAAATCAACGCGTTCCGGCATTGTTTCCTAAGAAGATAAATGTAGTGTGCATTTCATTTTTTTGTATTCGCAATTATTTTTCTCATTGCAGACGGAGTCACGATTTGAGTATCAGTATTAAAAGCAAATTTATCATGAAGAAGATCTGTAAGATCGGTCCTCTTGTATTCAGGAATATAGCCATAACCATCCATCTTAAGAAGCTTGTAATCTCTTAGAGTATCAATTATCTGATTTGCAGCGTGATCGCTTTTGAGAAGGTTCTCCAAAAGTCTGTAAACAAGAAGAGCAAAGAAATAGACGCAGAAACTGAAGAAGAGTAGGCTAAAAAGCCTGCTCCTCTTTTTATCTTATTTGCATTTTTTTGCAAATAAGATAAAAAATAACAATGATTTATTCAGTTTCTTGTACCCGTTTTATCCCCCCATGGGGCTTGCAGCCCTTATGTGGGGGTTTTATCATATGAACGTAATTATTTGATGTCCCTGTTTTTTCGGGGAATTATTCAGTGTAAGAGGTATTGATATGCATATGGCAGATGCGCTGCTGGCTCCGGCTGTAGCAGCAACGATGTACGTGGCATCCGGTGCGGCAGCCGGAGTATCGGTCCACAAATTAAGACTTGATGAAGAACCCCAAAAGCTTCCTACGATGGCAGTGACTGCTGCTCTCGTATTTGCAGGGCAGATGATCAACTATACCATTCCCGGCACAGGGTCTTCCGGACATATGTGCGGAGGTATGATGCTTTCCGCCCTTCTCG
>CAZTHD010000082.1:0-6257 GCA_964613315.1 uncultured Oscillospiraceae bacterium
GACATCGAATAATCGATGTAGGACTTTTTCATTTAGTCGTATATCTCGTGCTGAAGCAGCCTGCTGTCGTTTATAAGATCTGCCATCTATACTGCCTCCCTAAAAATCGAGCTGCGCGTACTGCGCATTCTCTTCAATGAACTGTTTTCTCGGCGGGACCTTGTCTCCCATGAGGGTCGTGAATATCTGGTCCGCTCTTGCCACGTCGTCTATGGTTATCTGAACGAGGGTCCTGTGCTGAGGATCCATGGTGGTCTCCCAGAGCTGGGTGGCGTCCATCTCACCGAGACCTTTGTACCTTTGTATGTCTATCTTCTTTCCGGGATAGAGGGTCGCCATCTCAGCGAGGGTCTTTTCCTGCTCCGCATCGGAGTAGGTATACCTCATATCCTTGCCGCAGGTGCAACGGAAGAGAGGCGGCTGGGCCGCATAGATGTATCCGTCTTCTATGAGCTGAGGCATATATCTGAAGAATAGAGTCAGCATCAGCGTCCTGATGTGAGCTCCGTCGACGTCAGCATCGCTCATGATGATTATCTTATGGTAGCGAAGCTTGCTTGCATCGAAGTCCTTTCCAATTCCGCAGCCGAAGGCTGTGATCATATCCTTTATGGTGTCGGAGGCAAGCATCCTGTCGAGCCTTGCTTTCTCGACGTTGAGTATCTTTCCTCTAAGTGGAAGTATGGCCTGGGTCTTTCTGTCCCTTCCTTCCTTGGCGGATCCGCCTGCGGAGTCTCCCTCAACGATGAAGAGTTCTGAAAGAGCCGGGTCTTTTTCCGAGCAGTCTGCGAGTTTTCCGGGAAGCGAGGTCGAATCGAGAGCCGTCTTCCTTCTTGCGAGCTCTCTTGCCTTTCTTGCTGCTTCTCTTGCCCTTCCGGCCTTGATGCACTTGTCGACTATGATCCTGGCCTGGTTGGGATTCTCCTCGAGGAAGGCCATGAGCTCTTCCTTTGTAGCGCTGTCCACGAGAGTCCTCATGGAGGCGTTTCCGAGCTTGGTCTTGGTCTGTCCTTCGAACTGAGGCTCTGAGAGCTTAACGGAAACTATGGCCGTGAGACCTTCTCTTACGTCGTCTCCGTCGAGATCCGGATCCTTGTCCTTTAATATCTTTGCCTTTCTCGCATAGTCGTTGAACACCTTTGTGAGAGCACTTTTGAATCCAACGAGATGGGCTCCGCCTTCTACGGTGTTGATGTTGTTGGCGTAAGAGAAGATATTTTCCGAATATCCGTCGGTCCACTGAAGAGCGACTTCTACTTCGCTGTCCTTCTTTACCACTTCATAATATATGACGGAATCGTGTATGGGAGTCTTGTTCTTGTTCTGGAACTGCACGTACTCCTTGATACCGCCTTCGTAGCAATAGCTTTCCTTCTTTTTCTTTTCTCCTCTTTCGTCCTCGAGGCTTATCTTGAGACCTTTGTTTAAGAAAGCCATTTCCCTCAGGCGCGCCTGAAGGGTCTCAAAGCTGTATACGGTCTCGTCGAAGATCTCGGGATCGGGCCTGAATATGGTGTGGCAGCCGGTCTTGTTTCCGCAATCGCCGACTATGGTCACCTCGCAGGTCTTTTTTCCTCTCGAATATTCCTGACGGTAGATGTGTCCGTTACGGAGGGACTCTACCATCATATATTCGGACAGAGCGTTTACTACGGAAGCTCCTACTCCGTGGAGACCTCCAGATACCTTGTATCCTCCTTCTCCGAACTTTCCGCCTGCGTGGAGGACAGTCATTATGACCTCCATGGCGGGTTTATGCATTTTGGGGTGTTCGTCGACGGGCATACCTCTGCCGTCGTCCGTTACTTCGATGGAATTGTCTTCTCTGATCTTGACCTGAATGTGAGAACAATATCCTGCCAGCGCTTCATCGACTGAGTTGTCTACGATCTCGTAAACCAGGTGATGAAGTCCCCTTGAGCTGGTCGAACCGATGTACATTCCCGGGCGTTTTCTGACAGGTTCCAATCCCTCAAGGACCTGTATTTGCTCGGCATTGTACTCTTTGTTTGTTCCGTTTTGATTTTCCAAAGCCATTTTTTCTCCTTACCCTTGATTTATTATAGATTTTGGTGTAATCTAACTGTGCAATTATACTCGTAATCAGGGGTAAAAATCAAGGATTTGAGCGAATTTTTTCGCTCGGTCTTCTTTTTTTACTAAAATTCTTTTTGAGGGCCTGATTTTGTCGATTTTTTAGAATATACAAGATGTAGTCGATGTGGAAAAGTGGATAAGTTTTTTCCACAAGAGGTGGAAAACTCCGCAATCCTTAATATTTTCGCTTTTAGGCAGTGGATATTCCTGTGGAAAACCATTTCTGATACAATAACATCGACCACAAGAAAGAATATATCGCTATGACCAAAACAGAACTAAAACAGAATTGGGAAAAGGTTATCGAGCTCCTTTATGAAGAGCTCGATGCTGTTGTAGTGGAAACTTTTTTCGTTCCTCTTGCCGTCAGCAGATACTCAGAATCCGAGGGTAAAATATACCTTATAATAGAAAACAGCAGATTCTATCAGAACGCCATCAATCACTATCAGGACAATATAGTAAGGGCGACGGAAAAGATATTCGGAAAACCTCTTTTTGCCGTCATAACAGAATCTGCAAGCTCAGCGGAAGAAGAGATAGACGAACAGCAAAAAGAAGATTACCTCAACCCTAAATATACATTCGACAGCTTCGTGCAGGGACCTACCAACCGTATGGCCTGCGCAGCATCCATGGCAGTAGCCGACGGTTTCACAAAGACCTATAACCCCCTCTTTTTGTATGCGGGATCCGGTCTTGGAAAGACCCATCTCATGCACGCCATAGGGCATTTCGTAAAAAGGCATAAGCCCAGGAAGAAAATACTCTACGTGTCTGCCGAGACCTTCGTATCGGAGCTCATAGAAGCTATAAGGAACAAGAAGCAGAACCAATTCAAAGATAAATACAGAAAGGTAGATTACCTTCTCTTCGACGACGTGCAGTTCATCGCAGGAAACAAAGTAGCTGAAGAAGAACTTTACAATACCTTCGAAGCCCTGAGAGCTGCAAACAAGCAGATGGTATTCACCTCAGACAGGCCTCCAAGAGAACTTGGAGATATCCCGGAAAGACTCGTTTCAAGGTTCGTATGGGGAGTTATGGTAGATATTCAGCCGCCTGATTATGAAACAAGGATGGCTATACTCAAAAACAAAGCCCTTCTCGAAAACGTGGATATATCGAAGCAGGAAGTGATAGAGGTATTCGACCTAATAGCCCACAGCATACATAACAATATACGTGAGCTTGAAGGAGCCTTTACGAGAGTCCTGGCATTTTCAGCTTTTTCGGGTGAGCCCATCAATACCACCCTTGCAAGGAAAGTTCTTTCCGACGTGATAGTTGAAGATAAGAAAGACCTCGACCCGGAAAAGATAAAAAGAGCCGTCGCTGATTATTACGGGATCACCGTAGAAGACCTCGAATCCTCAAAAAGATCAAGAAAGATATCTTATCCAAGACATATAGCTGTATATATCATAAGGAAAGAACTCGGACTTTCATATCCCGTTATAGGAAGCCTCTTCGGAGGAAAGGATCATACGAGCATAATGCACAGCTATGAAGTTATTTCCGAAGAACTTAAATATTCTAAGGAGCTCAGCTTCACATTAAATGATATAATGGGTAAAGTGAGGGAGTGATTGTGGATATTGAATATATTTATCCACATCTTTTCCACAAGCACTATCGAGTGATTCTAAGGATAAATGAGGGTTTTCCACATTTTCCACAGACCAGCAACCACATCAGCAAGTTAATTTAATAATAAAAGAGGTTTTAGAAAAATGAAATTCACCTGTTCACAAGCCGCTTTTTTAAGAGCTGTCAATACCTGCAGCAAAGCAGTATCTACGAGAACCACCATTCCTATCCTTAAAGGAATACTTATAAACGTAGAAAACGGAAGAGCAAAGATGACATCCTCAGACCTTAACATGAGCATCGAAACAAGCTTCGACGTTCAGAACTACGTCAACGGAAGCGCTGTCGTTCCTGCTAAGCTCTTGGGAGATATAGTAAGGAAACTTCCAAATTCCCTTATAAACGTAGACACTGAAAAGGAATTCGGAAAACTCTCTCTAAACTGCCTTGGATCCGATTTCGATATAGTTTCACTTCCGGCTGACGAATTTCCTGTCGTCGGAGGAGTGAATTCAAAAGAATTCTTTGAAATAAACAAAGACGAATTCAAAGACCTCATCAATAAAACAGTCTTTTCTGCAAGCATAGATGAAAAGAAAGGCATTTTGACCGGTTGCCTTCTCAATATAAAGAGAGACCAGATCGAAGCAGTAGCACTCGACGGTTTCAGAATGGCTATAGTAAGAAAGGAAAGCAGCCTCGATAAAGAAAAGACCGTTATAATACCTGCTAATATTTTAGGAGAAATATATAAGATCCTCAACGAAGACAGCGGATCAGATCAGATATCCGTTCTCTTCGAAGAAAAGAAAGCCGAATTCTTAACAGAAGATACAAGAGTAATAGCAAGGCTTCTCGAAGGAGATTTCATTAAATACAACGATATACTTCCTGCAAGCTGGAATACCAGGATCACCGTTAACAGAGAAGACATGCTCAGTTCCATAGAAAGAGCATCTCTCTTTGCAAAGGAAGGTAAGAACAATCTCATAAAAATAAAAGTAAATAAGGACAGCATTGATATAGAGTCAAGATCAGAAGAGGGCTTTGTTAATGAAAAAGTCGGAGCTGACGTTGAAGGAGAAGAACTTCTCATAGGATTCAACTCAAAATATCTGCTCGATGTACTCAAGGTTTTAGGAGATGAAGAAGTTGTATTCGAGATGGGATCGTCTTTAAGCGCTTGCCTCATAAAACCTGTTGAAGGAAACGGATATACTTATCTTGTACTTCCTGTAAGGATCACTGTTTCTTAATGTACTTCAAAAGTATAGATCTTGAAAACTTCAGAAACTATAAAGTATTAAGCTTAGAGTTCGATCCTAAGCTTAATATTATTACGGGAAAAAATGCCCAGGGTAAAACGAATCTCATAGAATCTTTATTCATAATGGGTCTTGGCAAATCCTTCAGGACAAGCAAAGATTCAGAAATGATAGAATTCGAAAAAGAGTTTTCAAAGGCAAAAGCTACTGTAATAGATGAAGATAAAGAAACAGAGATAGAAGTCATATACAGTCCGGAAGGAAAAATATTAAAAGTTGACGGTGTTAAACTTCAAAGAAACGCAGATCTTCTTGAGAACGTATATATAGTAGTATTTTCACCCGATGACTTAAGGATAGTAAAGGAAGGCCCTGAAAGCAGAAGAAAATTCATAGACAGGGAACTCTGCCAGATAAAACCTATATATTATTCAGATCTTGGCAATTACAAAAGAGTATTAAAACAGAGAAATTATCTATTAAAAAACAAATACGAAGATAAGCAGCTATTCGGAGTATTCGATGAATCCCTTGCAGAATACGGAACAAGGATAATAGAAGAAAGATATAAGTTCACTGAAAGACTATCAGGTATAAGCAAGAAAATACATTCCGATATTTCTGGCGACAGTGAGATCCTAAGCATAGAATATGAAACAGGATTCAAAAGAGGCTGCACTAAAGAAGAATATAAGGAAAAATTAAAGAAGAGCTTTTCTTCAGATCAATTCAAAGGATATACTACGCTAGGTCCTCATAAAGACGATCTTTGTATAAAGATAAATGATAAGGATATAAGGGCATATGGATCCCAGGGGCAGCAAAGGACCGCTTCCCTTTCTTTAAAACTTGCAGAGATAGGACTCATAAAAGAAGAAACGGGTAAAAATGCAGTCCTTCTTTTAGACGACGTTCTGTCAGAACTGGATATTCAAAGACAAGAGTATCTAATAAGGTCAATGAGCGAAGTACAGGTATTCATAACGGCAACTGAAATAGATGATAAGCTAAAGAATATGCTGCCGGATGGAAAATCGTTTTTTGTTGACAACGGAAATGCTTATCTATATAATAATTAAGCTATGCCCAAAAATATATTTGGGAAAAGGAGGCTAAAAAATGGCAAAAGGAAAAATGACCTATCAGCCGAAGAAAGGTCAAAGAGCAAAAGAACACGGCTTTAGAAAAAGAATGGCCACAAAGAACGGCAGAAACGTTCTTAAGAGAAGAAGACAGAAGGGTAGAAAGTCTCTCAGCGCATAAAGGCCGCAGTAATGCGAGTCCTTTTTGCTATTAGAGGGTAAT
>CAZTHD010000083.1:0-6233 GCA_964613315.1 uncultured Oscillospiraceae bacterium
TAACCTCCATATCGACCGTACCCTCGCCGGTGCTTGCTTTGTTCAGCGTATGGGTCTTGAACATCTGTGTCGTATAGATAACGATACCATCTAACGTTTATAGGATGCTCCACCCAATCACGGTACCAGGCTTTCCATTTGACTCTCGGAAAGCTTATAGTCCCGCCATAGGCTTCGTTATATGACATGGTTTTTGGATCCGATAAGAACTTTTCGCGGAACCAAAGATCCTTTAATTCAGGTTTATACGGAATGATCATCTAAAGTCCCTTATAATCCCATTTTCCTATAATAACTACAATTTGTAAAAATAACCCCTGA
Organism: uncultured Oscillospiraceae bacterium; assembly: GCA_964613315.1. Classification (GTDB taxonomy): domain Bacteria; phylum Bacillota; class Clostridia; order Peptostreptococcales; family Anaerovoracaceae; genus RUG13409. Next base: position 322 of record CAZTHD010000083.1, read on the forward strand.
TGTCTAAAGGGAGACCACACTATGTTAAATACCCTGACCTAATATTCTAAAATCATTCATCTGCACCTGCTTGATCAAGGTCAGTACCTAAGATTTTTATTCCTTCATCTGTTTGTACTAAAGATGCGATCGCAAATGGCTCTTCCAGGATATACCATGTGCCTTCTATTATCCTTACATTACATTCAGATTTGATCGGTTCTACAATGTGATTGATCTTATCTAAAAAATCTTGAATCTCACGCAGTTTCCTCGGGCACCATTGATTACCATTAAGAATTATACCCATATCCTCCATATACTCAGGATCCCAGACATCCTCACAGTACTGGATCTCATCTTTAGGTAAATACTTACGTACGGTCTCATGAAGCATTTCAACTATATCAAATTGTTTTTCGAAATCGAAATCTATTACAAGATTGATATTATCACTCCACCAATCTGTTCCGAAATCTCTGTCTAATATCTCATCTGAATAATAATCGTTTAAATCAATCAATTCGCCATCTACAATTTTGATTAAGGACATTTCACCAGAATTGGCATAATAATAGGACGACTTATATGTGTATCTTTCTCCATCGGTAAGTGCCTCAAGTCTTTCAAATTCATCTTTAGGTAATACATTGTAATACGTATCCGATGACGGACCGTTATAGCGTCCTATAATTTTAAAACCATCTGCCGTTTGAAGATCTTCTTTTAATCCATTATAAGTATCAAAACGATGAGACTTAAAAGAACTATCAAAGCGATCTTCTTTTTTGATCTTGCCTTTTTCGCGATCATATACTCTTAACTCCTTTTTCCTTCCTGCATATAACTGAGTATATCACAATATATCGCATAACTTCCAAACAAAAACTGACAACTATATGCTGCTGTAATGTATAATATATTAGAGAAAGCACCGATCAACATAATCAGTCCGAGCTTTGCATTAGGCGGAATATATATAAACGTCTTAAGTTATTATCTGAAAGGAGTCCTGTCCCATGAATAACAAAGAAGCTAACGTTCCTTCCATAGGAATGATCATCGCGATGTTCATCATCTTCTACCCCTTAGGCTATTTGCTGCTATTCATAAGGCTGAACAGAAAAAGCATCAACAGGTATATGGCTGTAAATGAAAAGAACGAGCCCATAGAGTCCTACGACTGCGGAGAAGGTTATCTGACTTTCAGGAATATACTCATAGGGATATCGATAATCATGGGCATGGGGATATTTTCCGAAGTATACGAAAGTTTTACCTACCATTACACACTGGACGTCAGATTCTTGGGGACCTGCATATTCATTTCCTTAGTGTGCCTGACCATAGCCTACAGAATGACCTCAAGGATCAAAAAATACCAGCCCTATCTAAACTACCTGACGGCATACGGATCAGACCCCATAAGAGATCTTGCCCGTTCCTTAAGAGTCAGCCCTGAACAGGCCAGAAAAGACATTTCGGACATGATAGGAAGCAAGATACTAAAGGCCGGCATCTCCGACGACGACTTCGTGGTTCTCGACTCCAATCCGGCTAAAGTTCCAAGCAGCGTCAGGTATGAGAAGAAGTTCATCAGATGCCCCTACTGCGGCGCGCCCAATGCTCTGGACCCGAGCATGGAACAAAAATGCGAATACTGCGATTCACCGCTTAGCTAATAACAAAACCCAAGGGGCGATCCCCCTTGGGTTTTTCTCACTATGATATATTCTTATGAAAACTAATATGCTTACCTTGCGGATCCATTCAGTTCCTCGAGCCCGAAAAATGGAAAGAGGAATATGATTATCATCTGCAGCACACTGTACTTAGGATATTGTTCGCTTCTTGCAACGCTGTTAACACCTGTCATGATCGTTCCCTCCATTTGATTTTTTTCTTCTGATCAACTTTACAATTAAATATTACAAATGCAAGGTGACACGTAAGTGACACTGAAAATATTTTTTCAAATATCTTAAGGACAAACAGGACTACCCCATCATGGTCGGGAAGATATAAGAAGATGACGGAGCCTTTAGGCTCATAAGAACAGCGTATAATACACTAAAAGACATAAAAAACTCCGGGTCATCTGGCCCGGAGTTTTGCTGCATTCATCCCTGCAATATATATCGAAACACACGCTGCAGATAATAGCGCCCCAAGGACTGCATATACTGCGGTGAGTGAATTGGTGGTGCCGTATATATCAAGGACTCCTCTTACCACGGAGCCTGCCGTAAGGCTTGCCACGCTGCATCCCCATAGCTGCAAAAGCGTATCACCCGGAAGAATGCTTTTTTCAGGATGGGATGAGCATCTGTTTTTGACAGATGCAAGAAGCACAGCACCGAATACAAAGGGTATCAGGAAGGCTCCCCACATGAAGACCGAATAAACGCCGTGGGAAAAGATCTCATATATAATCCCGAAGACAAGTAAAGCTGCAGCTGCAATCAAATAGCCTTTGATCCATCTTTTGATCTTTTCTAAACCAAACTCATCTGTTTTCATATACATCTTCATACCTCCTCAATAACCTACAAATACTATGTCGCTGACTTTTCTTTCCTTGATACTGCCGCCGGAAGTAGGATTGTTGATCACGTCTCCCATGAATACCATGGTGCTGGAGCCTCCTCCGTCGAGGTTGTATACAGTCTGCGCGCCAAGCTCTTTGGCAAAGAGAGCAAGTTCATAAAGGCTCAGACCTTCGCTTTCATCCGTTCTTCCGTCGGAGACTATGAACAGATAATGAAGGGCGCCTAAGACTCCTATCGCTGTCCTTGGATTCGAAGCTTTTGCCTGGCCCACTTCGTCATTTGGATCTACGCTGATAACGCCGTTTTCAAGAAGAGCAGGCCCAAAGGACAGGATCTGCACAGCGCCTTTTTCAAAAAGCTCTTCTGCCGTCACTTCGCTTTCGTTTATTATCTCAAAACTGCCGTCTTCATAAATGACCAGGTCTTCCTGTCCCTTTGCAGCGGTGGATCTGTATAGTACTCCGTTCCTGAGAACGTATCCTTTTTCCCGGACACCGTAATAATCTCCGTTGATGGCGAGTATAGCATTTACATCTTCTGCGATATCGCTGGTAGCAGCTGTTACGTTTTTGCCGTAAACGTTGTTTGCAAATGCAGTTTTTAGATATTCGGAAGATCCGAGCTTTATGTCTGCCACGTAGACCGAAGTGTCATTTACTTCAAAAGTCGTGATGGAGATGTCGATATTGCTGTCTGTGTAGCTGCTTTCCGTCGCCTTGGCAGAAGACGAGCCCTGATCGGTGGTAGTTTCCAAACCGGAGGTCCTTTTATCGCTGATAGACGATGAAGTGCTACTGCGGCTCTTTTTCCCCTTTGACGGCGCCCCCGCGCTCCTCTTGCCGTTTGACGGAGAGCTTTGCTCCTCTGTGCTCCCGCTCATACTGTCTGCCTCATTTTTTGCATTGCCAAAGATCTCAGATCCCGTATTCGAAACTACATTTGTGCTTTCCACCACCGAATAGGTTTTTGTAAGAACGAAAGTATCCAAAAGCACGAATACTGTGAATACCGTCAATGCAGTAAGATAAAATTTAAACAATTTATGCTTCATGTTTTTAAGTCCCCCTTTCCATGTTTTGACCACAGTATAAAGGGGGATGCTTAAGCGAAGCTAAAAGTCTAAAAAAACCGAGCTATAAAAGCCCGGTTTTTTAGATCTTTCCTAAATCTGAAGCAAATAATCAAGATTCACAGCACGTAAAGCACTATGCTGAAGAACTGAAGTACAGCGCCTATCACTACGAATATATGAAAGACAGAATGCGCATAGCGGCGCTTCCTTCCTATGAGGTACAGAGCTGCTCCTACTGTATACGCTATCCCTCCTGCCAGCATCCAGAGAAATCCGCCCTTTCCTAAGACCTCCATGACCTGCTTAAGGCTTATAACTACGCACCAGCCCATGACGATATAGCAGGCAAAAGAGAAGTTCTCGAACTTCTCAAGATCAATGGCGTTCAGGATGACTGCGAACAAAGCCGTTCCCCATTCTATACCCAAAATGATCCAGGCAAGCTTGGGATGCACGGGCCTTAAGGATACTAAAAGCACGGGAGTATACGTGCCTGCGATAGTAAGATATATATCGCAGTGATCTATTATCCTCATCACTATCTTGCCAACGTTCTTGTTAAGACCATGATATACGCTGGAGACAGTGAACATCAAAAGAAGCGACACACCGTAAACTATAGCGGAAAACAAAGCCCAGGGTTTTCCGTGGATCACTGCTGCCGCTATGCATATGACCAAAATGGCGGCAGCAAACACGGCTCCCACGATGTGAGAGACCATGTTGAATATCTCCTCTCCCTTCGTATAATCGGGAAAGATCCGTTGTTCTATGAGTCGACGGTTCATATATACAGTATATCTTATTTGCAAGCAAGGGTGCAAATAGACTTATGTAATCCCTTACTATGATCATGTATTGATTTCGCTCTTCCGGATATAATATAGACAAGATAAGGGAAGAAAACCCTAATTAACAATACGAAAAGGAAGGTGAATGAAATGATCAGAAATTACTACTTGTAAAAGTCATCTACAGCCTTTTTTACGGCTTTCATGTCTATTTTCAGCCTGCCGTCGAAAATGGCGACCGGTATCTCATCACTGAAGGTATAAATGTTGATTATATTATCTTCCGGATCGTTGAAGGTATAGACTAGGACCTTTTCGTTTTTTAAATCTGCAAACCATATCTCCCTTACACCGGCTTTGGCATAACAATTTAATTTGACAGTGAGGTCTTTTAGCCTTGTTGATGGGGATAGGACCTCCATGATGAAATCAGGTGCTCCGTATATTTTGTCCCCTCCCAGCTTGCTCTTGTCACAAAGTATGAAGAGATCCGGGATGGGTCTGTTTTTTTCATCAAACTCCAATGTGGTCGGAAGGTCCCTGACTATACATTTCCCTTTATTCTTTTTGATATGATCCCTTATCTGCAGGTATACTTCTTCGACTACAGTTTGATGATCTATGGTCGGAGTGGCAAGGTAATAAAGCTGCCCGTCGATAAGATCGAATCTGAAGTCTTCGGGAAGGTCCATACCGTCCAGTATATCTCCGGTATATTCACCGTCTTTTACTTTGTATTTAGCTACTTCTTCCCGAACCTCCAGGGGAGTGCGTTCATCGGCCAGCGTATATATACTGTTCCTTCTCAGTACATTTTCAAGAGCAATTATGGTATCCCTTCTCGGAGCCTGAGTAGTTCCGCTGAAGATCTTCTGTATGGTAGCAACAGGAACTCCGGATGCTTCAGAAAGCATCTCATAGGTATAACCGAGTTCTCTGCGCCTGCTTCTCATTTCCTCTATCGTCATAATAATACCGCCTTTCTACCGCAAATATACCATATCAAGGTCTTCAATGCAATAATAGGCCGGTTGTTTCTTACCTTCTGTTTTCGTGCAAAAAAAACAACGGACAGCTTTTGTTATCCAAAACTGTCCGTTGTACAAATCATATTCAGTTGATACAGGCTTCAACTTTTATTTGTCGATCTTGTTAATTCACTACCGTTGTGTAGACAGTGCTGCTGCCTCCTGAAGCTTCCTTCCAGAGGTAGATGCAGTTGCCTGAAGAACCGTTGACCATGAAGTAGCCGCTGCTTGAGAAGGACAGATAAGGATATCTGCTGCTTGCAGTGTTCTTAAGGTTCACGGTAGCTCCGTTCATTGCCGGCGTCCAGCGGCAATAGCTGGTGCTTGCGGACGGATAGCTGTAGAGGTAGTTGCTGCGGCTTGCAAGATACGTACCCGTGGAGGCGTTCTTCATCGTGTAGTAAGATCCCGATGCTGCCATGGTGAATACGTATGAGCTGCTTACATTGGAGAGCGTAGTGCCGGAAAGGCTCATGCCTGTAGATGCAAGAGC
>CAZTHD010000084.1:0-6220 GCA_964613315.1 uncultured Oscillospiraceae bacterium
ACCCGCAAGAGACGCGGATGCGATTATTCTCATCTGCCTTCTGTGGGCTCTTTGGCGAAGATCGTCAAAGGCGACTCCGATCATGGGCGCCAGTATCCTCAATTTTTCGTTACCCAGCTTTTTGAGGGACTCCTGAAGGCTTTGGGCTCTTACGTCAGCTGCAAGGGGCTCTATCTCCTTCCTTATCCCGTCCTTTTCCACGAATCTCAAATCCTCGGGAAAGGCGCTGTCCGGCTCGCCGTCTGTAAGGACTGTTAGTATGCGGTCCTTTTTTCCTATGGATATGAAATAGTCCAGCTCCGCTTTGCACCACTTCGATTCGAGGTAGGAAGGAGAACATATGACTATGAGCCAATCGGAATTGTCGAGGGCTCTGTATATATCTCCTCCGAGGTCTGATGACAAAGGAAGCTCCTCCTCGTCACGGAAAACACGGCCCATTTTGGATATGCCCAGCTTCTTTTTGATAGAAGAGGGTATGCCGTAGTTTTCAATGAGAGTGTGGAGCTTTGTTGCTATCTCCCTGTCGGGAGTCACGTGCCTGTATGATATGAAGGCTGAATAATGGATGTCGTTCATGGCATTAGTTGAGGGTCATATTATAGCTGCCTTCCATTCCCTCGATGTGAGGAGCGGCAGATTCCTGATACCAGTACTCTGCCTTTGCAAGAAGGTAAATTTCTTTGCCTGTCTCAAGGGCTTCGTACAATATGACTATTTCTCCCGTTTCGCTGTCGTAAATGATATCTCCTCCGGAGGCTGAAGATACTGAAGCTGCATCCTTAGTATCAAGATCCTCCGTTTTGTTTATGACCGTGCCGCAGTTTTCGTACTTGTACACTTCGAAATCATTTGCGAGTATATCATCCAGCTTTCCGTCGAAGGGGGCCTCGACGAAGAAGGTGAAGGTATATCCCGTTTTTAAATAGAGCCGTGCTTCCTGAGGTTCCAAGGTCGTTACGCCATCCCCTTGGGCAAGGGAATAAAGGTATTCTCTGAGAGCATGCATGCCCTTCAGTTCCTTCCTCGTCAGAGCCTGATAGTCGGATACCCTGAAGTCGCCCTTTGAATAGTCGAAGAACACGCTGTGGGTGTCTCCGTCCAGGACCTGTATGGGGCTTCTTCCTTTCTTGCTGGCGTTATATAGATTGAATTCGTTAACAAGAGCCCTCACCCTTTCGAAGTCTTCCGGGCTTCTTTTATATACGGTGGTGACTTCCCTGTCTGCGTGGGTCTCTTTTTCTTTTATGACCAGGGTCACTTCACCTGTTGTTTCATCAGTCTTGAGACTGATTTCGCTGTGGCCTCCCAGCATGCCTCCGCCAATTGAATACCCGCAGGACAAAAGCTTATCGTTTTTAAATTTCATTCCCCTTATTATCGGCAGCATGGCAAATACACCTCCGGCCACAAGCAATATGATCAATATGATGCGCAATACTTTTTTCATGGTGAGTTCCCCCTAAGGATATAATATCAGCAAAGAAAAAAAGATACAATGCCAAGGAAAAAGCATCGTATCTTTTCTTGATCTGTTATGTCCTTTTAGATCTATGAATAGTATGGAGTGAAAGATCAGTCTTGAAACATAGACGTGGAGAGATAGCGGTCTCCCGTATCGGGAAGAAGGACAACGATGGTCTTGCCTTCGTTTTCTGCTCTCTTTGCGAGCTCAATACCAGCCCAGAGAGCTGCGCCTGAGGAAATGCCCACAAGGACTCCTTCTCTTCTTCCTATCATTTTGCCTGTCGCAAAGGCATCTTCATTCGCTACGGGTATTATCTCGTCATAAACTTTAGTATCGAGAACGTCGGGAACAAAACCTGCGCCTATGCCCTGGATCTTGTGGGAACCGGCAACTCCTGTGGAGAGGACTGCGGAGGTCTTGGGCTCTACGGCTACTACCTTCACTGCGGCGTTCTGCTCCTTTAAATATCTTCCGGTCCCTGTGATGGTGCCGCCGGTCCCTACTCCTGCGACGAAGATATCTACCTTACCGTCTGTGTCTTCCCAGATCTCAGGGCCCGTGGTCTCGTAGTGTGCTCTTGGATTTGCAGGATTTACGAACTGGCCTGGGATGAAGCTGTTCTCTATTTCAGCGGCAAGCTCGTCGGCCTTCTTTATGGCTCCGGTCATGCCCTTTGCGCCTTCAGTCAGGACTATCTCAGCCCCGTAGGCTTTGATGAGCTGGCGTCTTTCGACGCTCATGGTATCGGGCATGGTGAGTATGAGTCTGTAACCTCTCGCCGCGGCAACAGACGCAAGGCCTATGCCCGTATTTCCTGAGGTCGGTTCTATTAGTGTGGCGCCGGGCTTTAAGGCTCCGCTCTTTTCAGCATCGTCTATTATAGCCTTTGCGATACGGTCCTTGACGCTGCCTGCCGGGTTGAAATACTCAAGCTTTGCGACCAGTCTTGCCTTAAGACCGTACTCCTTTTCGATGTTTGTCAGCTCAAGAAGAGGTGTCTTTCCTATGAGCTGATCTGCAGATGTGTATATAGCTGCCATATCGATTTCCTTTCCGATAAATTCAAAACGTATTTTCTGCAATATTACTCCTATTGACCTACTATGTCAATAGGTATATTATTCATTAAGATAATTTTTCATACTGTCCAGCTGCTCAAGGGCGTCGGAAACTCCCAGCCAGTAAAGATCGGCAAGCTTATCTATATCCTTTTCTATCCTGGATATGGTGACGGGCTTTGAAGGTGCTATGATGAATATCCTTCCTTTTTCTGCAAGCTTTAAAGTCTCTTCGCACTGCCGGTTGTACTCTTTATTGATATGGGAATACTGCTTTGCGAATCTTTCATACTTGCCGTATACCCTGAAAACGGAAGAGGATTCCTTATCGGGCTTTCTGTACGAAAGATCTCTCGTCCTTACGAGCACTATCTTCCTGTATCCCTGGTTTAAAGCCCATTGGTAAGGAATTTTGCAGGAACATCCTCCGTCCAGGTAATGATAGCCGCCTATCTCCACTTCCGGGGTGATGAAGGGCATGGAAGCGGAAGCCCTTGCAGCAGCGTAGATGTCGCTGCACCTGCCCTTTTCGAAATATGTTGTCGATCCTGTTTCGCAATTGGTGGCAACGGCTATGAAGCGCTGCTTTGTTTTAAAGAACTTCTCCTCGTCGAACTTTTCAGCAAGTATCCCCCTGTCTTCAAGAAGAAAGCTGACATCCAGGAAGCTCCTTGACCTAAGAAGAGCCTTAGGACCTATATACCTGCTGTCGTTCCTGTATGCAAGGCAGGTCCTGGCGGACCTCCCTATCTGGCCCGACACGTAGTTCATACCGCTGAGAGCACCCGCGGACACTCCAAGGACGCAGGAAAGGTTCACGTCGTTTTCCATAAAGACATCCAGCACACCTTGGGTATACAGGCCTCTGAAGGCGCCTCCCTCAAGGCAGAGGCATCCTTCTGTCAGAAGTTCTGAAGCCCTTCCTATTGGGATCTTGTAAAGGTCTCTGTATTTATTTACAGTCTTCTTGATCTTCATATTCTAAAATGATCATCTGTTATGCTTTTGCCCATCCATTATACAACAAAAGCCCGCAGATTTCTCTTTGGGCTTACACTTAAGATATTTCTAATGCTTATTGTTCTTTTCTCTTTCTGTTGAGATACTCGTCGAGCTGCTTCTTTATATCCTCAGGTATCTCCCTCTTTACCGGACACACCGCCGCATTGGCCATTTTTGAAGAGAATGCCGCAAGATATGCGACGTCTTTTTGTATCTGATCTGCGGAGAGCACCGCCTTAGTGTCATAACGGTTATGTATGGGCGCTATGCTGTCCTTAGTGATCCTTGCAAAAAGATACGGCGGGTATGCCTCTGTCTGCAAAGGGCGTGGAATCGCTGGAATATACACCGGTCGATGCCTTGATCCCGAAACCCGTGATCGCAGAATCGTACTCTATGAAGGATTTGAGTTTATCTTCCGAAGAGCATACCGCGATGAACTTGCCCATGATGGAACCTATCATGTCCAGGTTGATATTGAGGACGCACTTATCGAGCTCCTTCTCATGGGAGATGCAGTAATTCTTAGATCCGTAAAGACCTCTTTCCTCGCTGCCGCAGAATATGAATTTCAAAGAGTATTCGGGCTTTGACTTTACAAGTTCCTCCATGATGCCAAGAAGGCCTATGCATCCCGTCATATTGTCGTAAGCACCTTTTGATAGAGGAGTGGAATCGTAATGGGCTGTAAAGGTGATATATTCTTCCCTTTTTCCCTCTACCGTGGCCACCACGTTTCTGGAATCCCTTTCATATTCTTTCTGGGATATCTTCATGCTTATCTTTTTTGTGCCGTTTTTTACAAGAGCCACGGCGTCTTTTGTGTTTATGTTAAAGCAGGGAAGCTTCTTTCCTTCGGCAACAAAAGCTCTGAGCTCCTTTTGATCAATGTCGCTGTCTTTATAATTGACGTCTCCGTTGTGGGTTATGATGCCCTTTGCCCCTGCTTCAAAGAGGTCTTTGAAGACCCAGTAGGTAACTCCCGTATCTATGAGGACTATTTTGCCCTCGGCCTCCTTGAGACTTGCAGGGTCAGTGCCGGGCATATAGAAGAAAGGAGCCTCAAGATCGGCATTGCCGCAGTTCTTGTATGCTTTCGCAGCAATCTCTTTTCCGTCCGCAAGAAGGCACTCTTCCTTTATATCGGCTTCCTGCATCTTGAAGCTTTCTATGACGGCCTTTGCTCCGAGCTCCTCGGAAAGGCCTTTAAGGTACTCTGCGCACCTTAGCTCTTCTTCGCTTCCTCCGGTGCGTATGTAATCTGTGTCATTGAGTATTTTTCTTATCTTTTCTTTTTTCATGTTTTCCTCCCTAATTTATGCTCTAAAGCCCATCCGTAAGTTCATAGACCATTCTTTCACGAAGAATGACGCTATGGACAATACGATCTGTCAGTCTGTTGCTGATACGAGCAGTACTGCATATCTGTCCATTTCTCTGTCGTAAATGCTCCAGCAGCATGATCCGTACCATTCGTGTCCGTCGTCGAAATAGTCGGACCAGTCGGTGGTCCATTCGTAGATTTCCAAAGCGCCGGTCCCTCCCGGGAACAGAGCCTCGTTTATTCTTCTGAAGTCCTCGGGTCTGTTCCTTCTGCCCTGCACAGGCTCCATCACCGCATACCAGTATGGAACGGACGTCCCGCAATTATCCGGCTTCCACTCGGCATCATAGAAAACATTCCCGTAATAATCAACCTTTACGATTTCAGGACAGTAGAAAAAAACTTCCGGATCCAGCAATACTGCCTCCGCTTTATCTATGTCATATACCCACGGGTGCATCCTATCCGCCGATCCGTCGCCAAAGTCTCTTCGTGCAATTTCAATTTCTTCTATGCTCATTTTTACCAGACGATAAAAAACACAGGTCAAAGCCTCCCTGTGAGACTCCATACCTTCATATGGCTTATCGTCACACAATAGATGATATTCGACCTCACCTACATAATGATCTTCACCGTTTGGATCATAACGATCTATATGATCATAGAAAACGTCACTTGTGATCTCCTGCATAATACGTGTCCCTGTGAATTATCCGCATCATTCCGGCATCTCAACGTCTTCACCCGTGTACAAATACCTGAGGTGGAACCCCGCCTCAACGTCTTTGATATCCGAATATCCTATGCTCACTCCGTACTTTTCTGATACATCGAGAGCCTTGTCTCCTATGCCGTATACATAGTGATAGTGGGGGTGAGCATCCTCAATGAGTCTTGGCTTTCTGTCCTTGACCCAGGTCTCGTCCTGCATGAAATATGCTCTTTCCTCTACGCGTTTGATTGTGCTGCCAGGTGGCATCTCCTTTACGCTTCTCTTTTTTCCCTTACCCTTGACTTTGCAGTCAGTCCATGCGCCGTCCTTGAACTTCCCTATATACGTCTCCTTTACAGACTGATCCTGCATGACAGCAAACCAGCAGGTATCGCTCTTGCCGCCGATGATCCAGTCCAGTTCATCGCGAAAGGCCTGATAGAATTCGAATACGAGCAGGATCGTGGTATACAAAGCAAATCGGTAGCCATCTCGTGTACCCTGCGATGTGCCGGGTACCCCTTCTTCGTCATCGCTGTATATAGCCGTAGCCGTGCTGTGTTCTGCGTGAGTATATTTGTCGCCTAACTCATGACTGAAGTCACGAGAGTGCGGCGACTATTCTTCAATTTACAACGTCATTATTACACTCC
>CAZTHD010000085.1:0-1286 GCA_964613315.1 uncultured Oscillospiraceae bacterium
GCAGGAACCTTCAGGATCTTATCCTCACCGTTTGCTCCGCTGCAGCGACGCTTACTTCCGGGCTGACCGTCACCGGCACTATATTTTCTTTTATGTCTGTAGTCTACTAATGTATTTAGTCCGGGATCTACCACGAAGATAAGATCTCCGCCTTTTCCTCCATCTCCGCCGTCCGGGCCTCCATCCGGTACATACTTTTCCCTTCGGAAACTTACGTGGCCGTCTCCCCCTTTGCCGGAACGAATAAATATACGGGCTCTGTCGGCAAACATACCGATATCCTCCTTTTTAAATGACTGTTTAACTATGCTCTTATTTTATCATATCCATAGGTTGGAATACAATGAAAAAAAACGGCTTCCATGTTCGGAAGCCGTCAGTGACAATAAGATATATTATGCTACCGGGTATACGGAGCACTGTTTTTTATCTCTGCCTTTTCTTTCAAAACGTACAACACCATCAACCAATGCAAATAATGTATCGTCTTTACCACGACCTACATTGTTGCCGGGATGGATCTTTGTACCACGCTGTCTGTACAGAATATTACCTGCTTTAACAAACTGTCCGTCTGCTCTCTTTGCTCCCAGTCTCTTGGACTCGGCATTTTGGCGGACTGCTCCTTTGAATTCTATATACTTCTGTTTTAGCTTTGGCTGACTATCAGATCCGTTCCGTCGGAATCCACGTATATCCTGTCGCCAAGCTCTAGCTCGTGAGACAGTATATACCTTGCGATCATGGTCTCGAGATTGTTCTGGATGAACCTCTTTATGGGTCTTGCACCATAGAGAGAATCGTAGCTGTTGTCTATGATATAGTCCTTTGCCTTATCGGATATATCAAGATCTATGCCCTGTCCTTTGACTCTTTCCTTAAGGCTCCTGAACTGAAGATCAGTTATGCTTCTCATATCTTCCTTAGTCAGGGGCTTGAAGTAGATTATCTCGTCGAGCCTGTTCAAAAACTCTGGCTTGAAGCTTGACTTAAGAAGCATGTCGACACTCTTTCTTGCATCCTCAGAGATCTCTCCTCTTTCGTTTATGCCCTCGAGCAGATAGCTGGATCCAAGGTTTGAAGTCATGATTATGATGGTATTCTTAAAGTCTACGGTCCTTCCCTGGGAGTCTGTCACCCTGCCGTCGTCGAGTATCTGAAGAAGTATATCGAACACGTCGGGATGAGCCTTTTCTATCTCATCAAATAGCACTACAGAGTAAGGCTTTCTTCTGACAGCTTCCGTAAGCTGACCGCCCTCATCGTAACCTACATACCCCGGAGGC
>CAZTHD010000085.1:1296-6137 GCA_964613315.1 uncultured Oscillospiraceae bacterium
TGATACGGAGAACTTCTCCATGTACTCGGACATATCTATCCTAACCATGTTCCTCTCATCGTCGAAGAGGCTTTGGGCAAGGGCTTTTGCGAGCTCGGTCTTACCGACGCCTGTGGGTCCGAGGAACATGAACGATCCTATGGGCCTTCCTGGATCAGATATGCCTGCCCTGCTTCTTAAGATGGCATCTGAGACCTTCTGTACGGCCTCGTCCTGTCCTACCACTCTTTCATGGAGTATGGATGAGAGGTTCAATACCTTTTCTCTTTCCCCTTCCATGAGCTTGGAAACAGGTATGCCCGTCCATCTCGAAACGACCTGAGAGATAGCTTCTTCATCTACCGTATCCCTTACCATGCTGTTGTTTCCGGAAGTCTTTTCCGTAAGCTCAGCAAGCTTTTCCTGAAGAGCCGGAAGATCGCCGTAGCGGAGTTTGGATGCCTTTTCGTAATCAAAGTTCCTTTGGGCTTCCTCTATCTTTGCATTGACTCCTTCGATCTCAGACTTGACGTTTTGTATCTCGACAAGGGACTGCTTTTCCTTCTCCCAGCGGGACTTTTGCTCGTTGAAGCTGTCGCGAAGTTCAGCAAGCTCTGCCTGGAGTTTTCCGAGCCTTTCCTTAGACAGGCTGTCGCTCTCCTTTTTAAGGGCAACCTCTTCTATCTCCATCTGCATTATCCTTCTTCTGAGAAGGTCCATATCTTCAGGCATGGAGTCGATATCGGTTCGGAGAGCTGCGCAGGCTTCATCAACAAGGTCTATAGCCTTGTCCGGAAGGAACCTGTCGGAAATATATCTGTCTGAAAGAGTTGCTGCAGCGACCAACGCGTTGTCGTGTATCCTTACGCCGTGGAAAACTTCGTAACGCTCCTTAAGACCTCTCAAAATGGATATGGTCTCTTCGATGCCCGGCTCGTCCACAAGGACCGGCTGGAACCTTCTCTCGAGAGCTGCATCTGTCTCTATATATTTTCTGTATTCGTCGAGGGTAGTTGCTCCTATGCAGTGAAGCTCTCCTCTTGCCAGCATAGGCTTTAATAGGTTGCCGGCATCCATGCTGCCTTCGGTCTTTCCTGCCCCTACGACCGTATGGAGCTCGTCTATGAAAAGTATGATCCTGCCGTCGGACTTTTTGATCTCGTTGAGAACGGCTTTGAGCCTTTCCTCGAATTCGCCCCTGAACTTTGCGCCTGCTATCAAAGCGCCCATATCAAGGGAAAAGACCGTCTTGTTCTTGAGGCTCTCAGGCACGTCGCCGTTCAGTATCCTCTGAGCAAGGCCTTCGACTATTGCCGTTTTACCAACGCCCGGCTCACCTATGAGCACAGGATTGTTCTTAGTCTTTCTCGAAAGTATCCTTATGACGTTCCTTATCTCGTCGTCTCTTCCTATGACAGGGTCCATCTTTCCGGATCTTGCTCTTTCCACGAGATCCTGTCCGTATTTCTGAAGAGCCTCGTAGGTCTCTTCAGGATTGTCGCTCGTGATCCTGCTGCTCTTTACGCTCGCAAGAGCTCCGAGGAAGCTCTCTTCATTGATACCGTAAGTTCTGAAAAGCTCTCTGATGGCCTTGGTAGGATGCTTGATGAGCGACTGGAATAGATGCTCTACGGATACGTATTCGTCACTGTAGCCTGATGCGATCTTTTCGGCGTCGCTTAGTATCCTGTCAAGCTCAGATGTGACGTATACCTGGTCCGCAGGCCTTCCGCTGCCGGTGACTTTAGGCATCTTCTCTATCTCGTTTTCCACGTTTGCTGCAAGAGATGAAGCGTTCACGTTCATTTTTGCAAGAAGATTAGATACCAATCCGTTTTCCTGACTAAGCAGCGCGTAAAGCAGATGTTCGGGAGCCACCGCCTGGTTTTGATATTCCACCGCGATGCTTTGGGCATTGCTGATGGCTTCTATGGATTTTTGTGTGAATTTGTTTGCATTCATATATTTTTACCTCCTTTCAGGAGTAAATATCTTTTTACAAAATCACTATACAACAAAAATTAGCACTCGTCAATTGAGAGTGCTAATAATCATAATTACTTCACATTTCCACTATTTCGTGAAATTTATGGATATCCTTTTATGCTAACGTTCCAGTTCGATCAAAGTGTATAATTTGTCTTCCTCGACTATGGCAAAGGTATATCCGTTTTCTGTCTTTGTCCTTCTGATGACGGCGTTTTGGCCGTATTTCAGTCCTGCGCGGAACACTATCCTGAAATAGCTGAAATCATCCTTTCTGAACTCATCATAAGGAAGAGCTTCTAAGGCATAATCGAGATATTTCGTATTATGGACGTGATCGTTGAAATCGATATCCGTCTTGCGCACAAAGACAGGCATCTCAAATTCATATTCTTTCGGAACTGAAAGCCTCGGCGCATCGCCTTCGAATACCGTCTCGTTTTCCGGTTTATAGCTTTCTACAAGCTCGTCAGAAAGCCTCGTCATCTTCATTACCCTCGTATCTACAAGGGCGAATTTGCAGTTTTCTATAAACAGTTTCTCGCCGTCTTCAGAGGTCACATCAAAATCTCTGAAGGTCGCGTTTGCTTCAGCCTTGCCCCTGGACCAAGTCCTTACGCAAAGCTTTTCGCCGGGCTTCGGCCTCCTCAATATCTTGACTCTTAAGTCCACTATCATCCATGCGATATGTCCGTGCTTGAGGCTGTCGTTGACGCTTTGTGAATGATGAGTACCTACAGTCTCCGTGATATGAAGCATAGCTTCGTATCCCAGTTTTCCGCTTCCTGTATAATCTATGAGTCTTGGGTCTATCGTTTCGCTATAGTACATAAAATATCCTTTCAAATGATCTTCATCACTCCTGTTCAGAAGATCTGAATTTCTCCGCCACGCTGGGAGCTCCCTTGGTGAGCTTCTTTATACTCAGATCCTGGGCTTTGTCGTTGGCAAGCCTTAAGTTGTTCTCCGAAGAAAGTAGATCGGCCTTGGTCTTCTCAAGTGCTTTTATGGTCTTGTCGATGTCTTCTATGGCATCTTTGAATTTTCTCGACGCAAGTTCATAATTCCTTCCGAAGGCGCTCTTGAACTGATTCATATTCTCTTCGAACTTTGCGTAATCGAGGTTCTGGTTTTGAACCAGCTGAAGTTCCTTCCTGTACTGAAGAGAGTTAAGGGCTGCATCTCTTAAGAGCGTTATGATAGGTATAAA
The DNA here is from genome assembly GCA_964613315.1 of uncultured Oscillospiraceae bacterium. Lineage (GTDB taxonomy): Bacteria > Bacillota > Clostridia > Peptostreptococcales > Anaerovoracaceae > RUG13409. The sequence goes on from CAZTHD010000085.1 coordinate 4,472, forward strand.
GAATTGAGGCCTTATGACGTACATCTTCGGATACTTGTAGGAAACGTCCACTATGCCCTCATTGTAAAGCTCATTGTCAGCTTCAAGCATTGATACAAGAATAGCATACTCGCATTTCTTTTCGTTCCTGTCTTTGTCGAGCTCTTTAAAGAAATGCTCGTTCTTGTGCTTCGTTGCCGTAGTATCGTTTTCATTTTTCATCTCGAACATGATGGAGATGAACTCGGTCCCGTCGTCGCCGAAATCTCTGAAGATGAAATCACCTTTGGAGCCCGATCTTGCATCGTTATCCTTTTCAAAATAAGCATTCTTGAAAGCAGTAGACCTCAATCTGTTGAACTCGTACGAACAGTGCTGCTCAAGAGTCTCTCCTACCATCTTTGTGGACTGCTTAGCCTTAAGGTCCTTGTAAAAGGCAATGGTTTCGTCCTTTCCTGCAAGCTGGGCTCTGAAGCTTTCTTCCATAGCTCTGCGCTTGGCCTCGAGCTCGCTTATCTCGGTCTCTTTTTCCCTGACTGCCTCGTTTATGGCAAGCTTTGCCTCCGACCCCTGCCTTTCTATCTCGGCGCTGAGCTTTGCTATCTGGGCATCCTTGTCCTTTACAGCTTCGCTCACCGCAAGCTTTGCCTCCGCAGAGTGCTTTTCCATTTCGGCGCTGAGTTTTGCTATTTCCTCGTCTTTTTCCTTGACGGCTTCGCTTACTGCGAGCTTTGCCTCCGCAGACTTTTTCTCCATCTCTGCAAGAAGCTTTGCTATCTGAGCATCCTTTTTCCCAAGTTCCTCCGTAAAGCTTGACTTGGTATCTGCCTCTGCGAGCTGCACAGCTTTTGCAAGCTCCTTTTCATGCTGCATCTCCATGCGGGCAAGGTCTTCTTTGTATTCGTGATCTTTAATCTGCTTTACTATCGATTCGTAATCCTGCTCGTCTATAGTGAATACTTCTCCACATTTAGGACATTTTATCTGATTCATCCCGGTTCTCCTTTTTTTCGATTAAAGATTATAATATCACATAAAAGACTATGAACGCCATCATTTTAACAAATATTGTGTCCCCTCCCGGGGGATGATATTGTAGAATCCTACAAATAAAAAATCTATTTACTATCATTCAATACAGTGATACAATATAACTGTAAGCAGTTTATATGAGTTGTTTTAAAATCACATCCCATAAAAAGATGGAGTTTTAAGATAAGGATCCTTATGTTCAATGGAGGTAAATACTATGAAACATTATGAAGTTTTCCTTGAAGAAGCAAATCCCTGCGGAGGAGAAGACAACCTCTCCAAAAGAGAATTCATCGAAGTAGACTGCGAAGATCCCGAAACCTACGTCAAAGAGAACGGCAGATTCCCGATCCAGGAAGTAAGCCACAATGACAAAGGCGAGCTGGTCATCCACACAGGTGATACAGGCGGATACTTCATCAGATACACTTTCACAGAAGTATAGTAACCAGATCTTTCACAGAGGACCGGTACATCTGGTCCTCTTTTTTTGTAATTTTTTAGTAATTTTTAAATTATATATATATTTTATATTCCATTTTGGAATTACATATAGTATAATGACATTAGTCAATGGAATATCTTGATCTTAATATTTTGGAATAGACTAACTATTAAATGTCAAGCTTAAAACGGAGAAATTCGTTTAGATAAA
>CAZTHD010000086.1:0-6126 GCA_964613315.1 uncultured Oscillospiraceae bacterium
CAGACCTCTTCGCTCATGGGATGATTGTCGTTCGGATAAGAGGCCGACGTCCACCAGACCGTATCTTTGGAATTTTCATCCATGACTATATATTTGTCCTTGGGAGACCTCCCGGTGAATTCTCCGGTGAATACGTTCAAGGCGTCAAGTTCCGTAAGAACGGCCTTTTCATATCCTTCCAATGAGGGATCTGTCTCATCTTTGAACAGTTCTTCGTAGGAAGGATTCCTTTTTAGCTCTAAAGTACCTTCTATGCCGCAATAGCTAAGATCGATGTCTTTCATTTCTCAACCCTTTCGTATAACTGCAAAACCGGATAATGAGATCTCTCATTATCCGGCATAAGTTTTTCGTTAAAAGGCAGGAGCATATCCCTCATAGTAATAATGATCGAGATATACGTCCATGAATTGATGGGGATCTGCGCCAAGATCCGTATATGCGTTCTTGTATTCCCAGCTCATGGTCCCGTCATTTTCTATTTCTATTATGGTGCAGCCTCTCTGAAGTCCGGAAAGGGCTATGTCGTCATAGGCTGTGTTGTCCATGGACATGCCGTAGGCAAGGGTGACGCCCATGTATCTGACCGCCACGTTGTTGGTGTGATCGTGTCCGCAGAATATGGCTTCGAGAGCTCCCACTCCGTCAGGTCCCAAGGTCTCAAAGAAGGTATCGGCTTCGGTAGGAGCATCGGTGAATCTGGAGCATCCTCCGAACCAGATGCGTATACCGAGGGTATCGTCTATCTTTTCGTCCCAGACGCCTGTTATGTATTCGCTGTTTTCCGTATCCTTAAAGCCGTTTCCTTCAAGCTCTTTATATGCTTCCTGGAATTCTCCGGGAGGTATATGCATGAAGGCTATCGTATCGATGCAGGTCCTTCCGGGATATCCGGCTGCCTTTGAGATCTTTCCTATCTCTTCCTTTGCCCAGTCCACCTGAGCCTGATGTATGACGTCGTAGTTCCAGTCAAGGACTGCCTTTATGCTCTTGTCAACGTAGGCGTTGCTGTCTATGAGAAGAAGTATCTTGTTCGTATCACCGTCTGCATTCTTCACCGTTATGATCTGGTTTGTTATGCTGGGCATGGGATCGTCAGTGTCGGAGAACTCCTTCTTGAATATGCAGTAGCTGTACTTGTCGCTTTCGTAGAGCTTTCCTATCTTTTCCCTTGAGTAGAGATCGAAAACTTCCGTATCGTGATTGCCGAAGACAGTGGTAAAGTATACGCCCTCGTGCTCGAAGATCTCGAGGACCACCTCGGATACCATCTTGTTATTGAGGTTCCCTCCCCCGTTATATATGGGCCCCGGACAGGCGAAGACGTTGTCCCCGTCCAGTATGACGAGATCCGGCTTTACCTTTTGCAGCATTGTAATGATCTCATATACGGCCTTCTTGTCGGTCTTGGCCGTCCAGCGGCCTCCCCCTATATGAAGGTCCGTGAGCATCATTATCTTGAGTCCGTTTTCAGATGAAAAGCTGTAGTGCCCTTCCTTTTCATCGTAGACGGGAAGTACCCTGTTCACTCCCGTATAGTCCACAGGATCGAAGCTCTTGATGTATTTTCTTAAGGAGAGATCGCTTATCATGTCTGCTATGAACATGCCGGCTATGAGTAGCACTATGACGAGGAAGAATATCCCCCATCTCTTTCTTCTTGCTTTTTTGATCTCCTCTTTTGATCTTACTTTCTTTGCCATTTTATTAAGCCCCCGCTGTTTATGACAGTTATACCTATACATATACTCTAACACAATTTCAGCTTAAGGACAAAAGCTATATTTCAAGAGAACATATGTTTTGCGAAAAGCGCCGGATTGATATATAATCAAAGCATGGGAAAGACTTACGTAGCAATAGACTTAAAATCCTTTTACGCGTCGGCCGAGTGTGTCCAAAGAGGCCTCGATCCTCTGGACACCAATCTTGTAGTGGCCGACCTTTCAAGGACTGAAAAGACCATATGCCTTGCTGTATCCCCTTCTCTTAAGACCTACGGCATAGGAGGAAGAGCAAGGCTTTTTGAGGTCGTCCAAAGGATGAAGGAAGTCAACGCCTACAGGCTCTCCCAGGCTCCGGAAAGGACTTTCAGCGGAAAATCATATATAGCGTCAGAACTCAATTCAGACCCTTCCCTCGAGGCCGACTACGTGGTTGCAAGACCACAGATGCACAAATACATGGAGATAAGCACGAAGATATATCAGATGTATCTAAAATTCGTAGCCCCCGAAGATATACACGTCTACTCCATAGATGAGGTCTTCATAGATGCCACGAAGTATCTCGACTTTTACCACGTGAACGCCCACGAGTTCACAATGATGCTGGTAAGGGCAGTCCTCAAGGAAACAGGGATCACCGCCACGGCCGGCATAGGCACCAATATGTACCTTTGCAAGATAGCCATGGACATAGTTGCAAAGCACATGCCTGCAGACAAGGACGGAGTCAGGATAGCTGAGCTCGACGAGATGAGCTACAGAAGGCTCCTTTGGGATCACAGGCCCCTCACCGACTTTTGGAGAGTGGGAAAAGGCTATGCGAGAAGGCTGGAAAGCCACGGGCTTTTCACCATGGGAGACATAGCGAGATGCTCCATAGGAAAACCCACGGACTTCCATAACGAAGACCTTTTATACAAGCTCTTCGGCATAAACGCAGAGCTTCTCATAGACCACGCCTGGGGCTGGGAGCCCTGCACCATAGCGGATATAAAGAGCTACCATTCGGAAAACAACAGCATAAGCTCGGGGCAAGTACTCAGCTACCCCTATACCTTCGATGAAGCCAGGATAGTGGTGCAGGAGATGGCGGACCTTCTCGTCCTTGACCTTGTTGCAAAGAACCTGGTGACGAACCAGATGGTCCTCACCGTAGGCTACGATACTTCCAACCTCAAAGATCCCAAGATAATGGAAAAGTACAAAGGTCCCGTAGAGAAAAACTACTACGGCATGACGGCTCCTAAAAGCGCCCACGGCAGCATAAACCTCTCCGGCTATACCTCGTCAACAAAAGAGATATGCGACGCTGTCATGAGACTCTACGACAGGATCGTAGATAAGGTCCTGCTGGTCAGGAGGATGTATGTAGTGGCTAATAAAGTAGTGCCGCCGGAGAGCATCAAACAAAAGCCCGTTGAAGAGCAGCTCGATATGTTCACGGACTACGCTAAAAGAGAAAAAGAAGAAAAAGAAAAAGAGGAAAAGCTCGCTCTTGAAAAGAAAGAGCAGGAGACGATCCTCAAGATAAAGGAAAAGTTCGGAAAGAACGCAATACTGAAAGGAACGAACCTTCAGGAGGCTGCGACCGCAAGGGACAGGAACAGCCAGATCGGAGGACACAGAGCATAAGGCCCCGCAAAAAGCGGAGCCTTTTTTTATCATTCTACTGATTTTAAGGATTCGACCATCTGTATCTGCCTCAAGGGCTTCTTCGTAAGCTGCAGCACTATGACCGTGAATACTATGGTTATGAGAAAGGCGTAAACGAAACTCAATGGATATATATTGTTTCCGAACCTTACCATATCCATGCTTATGATGCCCATTATGAAATGATGTTCTACAACGCCCAGGGGCATGCCAAGAGCTGCGCCTATGATAGACAGTAGGAATATCTCCTTGAAAAGATATGAGTTGACCTCCCCGTCCCTAAAGCCAAGGACCTTGAGGGTGGCTATCTCCCTGAGCCTTTCGGATATGTTGACCTGTGTCAGGTTTATAAGGACCACGAAGGCCAGGGCTCCTGCCGTAAGGATTATGACCAGTATGATGTAGTCGAGGGCGTTGATCATGTTCTGGAAGGTGTTTATGAGAGCTGAGAAATCTACTGCGGAAACAAAGCCGTCTATCTTCCTTACTTCTCTTATCATGGTCTCTCCGTCTACGGTGGAGACCGCTATCTCCGTGGGGTGGACGTTTTCCCCGAAGGTGTTCCTGTAATATACCTCCGATATGAAAACGTAGTGTTGGAAGTACATCTCGCATACGTCGGTCACCACCACCGGGGCCTTTACCCCCAGCCTTGACTCGATGGTGATCGTATCTCCTTTTTTGATCTTGTTGGTCTCGGCGAATTTTTCAGATACTATGACTCCGCTGTTGCCCAAGGATATATCTGTCCTTCCTCCGGCTTTCTTAAGGCCCAAGATACCAGCCGCTTTTCTTGCATCCACCACGTAGGCAGTCATCGTCTGATCCTCGTTCTTGCCTCCGTAAAGCTTTGACATATAGGTCATGACGGGAGCTACGTTTTTGTTGTCGAGGTTTTCCTCGAGCACCGTGACGAACTCATCGAGGTTCCTGTCGTCCTGTATATTGACGGTATAGTCGTAAGCGAATATGCGGCCGAACTGAACGTTTATGATATCACCTATGGAATCCTTTATGCCCCAGCCGAGGACTAAAAGCCCGGCGCAGCCGGCTACCCCTATGACCGTCATGAAGAACCTTGACTTGTACCTTATTATGTTCCTTGCGGTTATCTTGGAAGTAAAGGACAGCCTGTTCCAAAGAGGGGGTATCTTCTCAAGGAATACAGGTTTTGCGCTCTTTGGAGCCTTGGGTCTCATGAGCTGCGAAGGCATCTCCCTTAAAGTCCTCATTACGACCAAGGTGCTGATACCTGCAAGGAGAAGGCTGAAGGAAAATACGCATATGATAAGAATGGGTATGTTTACTATTATCTTCATGGGAGGCAGCAGATACATGAGCCTCCAGGTCCTGTATATGACCGTTGGGAAAAGGGCAAGGCCTATCACGACCCCGAAGACGCTCCCGCTCAGACTTGCAAGAAGTGAGTATATCACGTACTTTGATACTATATCCTTGTTGGAAAAACCAAGGGCCCTGAATATGCCTATCTGGCCTCTTTGCTCATCTATGAGCCTGGTCATGGTCGTCATGGAAACAAGGGCTGCCACAAGGAAGAACAGTATGGGCATAGCGACTCCTATGGTGCCCATCTGATCGGCGCTCGATCTATACATGTAGCTTGAATAGTGGCTCCCGCGGTCCAGTATCATCCATGAAGCGTCGGGTAGATCTTCAAGCTCCTGCCTGGCTTTTTTTAGATCCGCTTCCGCTTTTTCTATTTCCGTATTGAATTCATAAAGGCCGTCTTCGTATTCTTTAAGGCCCTTTTCATATTCCTTTCTCGACTGGGCTATGGTCTGCTGATAGCTGTAGAGCTGCTGCTCTCCGGCATTGAGCTCTGCCCAGCCCGCTGCAAGCTTTGCCTTTCCGTCTTCGAGCTTGTCTATGCCTTCTTTGAGAGCTGATACTTGGGCATAGGTATCCTTTATGGATCCGCCCGCCGCTTCGTCTATCCTGGCCATTATGTCTTTGACGTTGCCGCTGTAATCGACACCCCCTGCACTTTCTATAGCTGCGATCATGGCCAGATTGTTATTGTATCTTTCTTCAAGAGAGTTGTTCTGGACCCTCAGAAGAGCGATATTACCGTTTATGGCAGCGCTTTCCGATTCGTAGTCCGGTGATTCGGGATCGAGGGCTGCAAGCTGTGCCTCATAATCCTCTATCATAGCGTTGTTTTCGTCTATCTGAGCTCTTATGCCTTCGTTTTCTTCGCGAAGAGCTGCAGCGCTTGGTATATCTCCGCTTTCGGCGCTTCCCTCGACTGCTTCGAGGACAACGTAGACTCTGTATAGCGCATCTATCTGCTCGTATATCTCATCGAAACTCCTGCCGTCGGGATCTGCATCCTCAACGGCTTTTACGGCCTCGTTTATGAGCTTTTCATTGGCCGCTATGGTCTTTTCCGATTCCAAAAGAGTCTGCCTCGATGCATTGATGGTGACGAGGTTAGTCTCTATCTGCATCTCCGCAAGTATCAGTTTTATATTTGCATCGTCAAGCTGTTTTTTTGCATCGTCGAGCTTTTGCTGTCCTTCTGCTTTCTTTTCCTCGAACTCGGCCTCGCCTTTTGCAAGCTCCTCTTCGTATTCGTCCAGTATCTTCGCTTTTCTGAACTCCTGCTGCACCGCTGCGAAATTGTCTATGTCCGCCTTTTTGTCGTCTATATACGCATCATATTCGTCTGTATACGATATATATTCCGATGCCCGTCAAGGGTGAGATAGACCGTGGTGTAATAATC
>CAZTHD010000087.1:0-1858 GCA_964613315.1 uncultured Oscillospiraceae bacterium
CCTCTTCCTCACAGCTAGGTTCTTTGGTGACTTCGATTTTGTAATCATGACCAAGCGCCTGAAGCGTACCCGTCGATTCGACTCCGCATCTTGAGCATCTGTAATATGCCCACCCGGGCTGGGTACATGTTGCGTCCTGCCCTGCTCCTGCCCATTGATAATTATGCCCAAGAGCATCCACGTAAACTGTATGGAGGCCGCAATTGGAACATGTATAGGTATATTCTCCACTGTCAATACATGTAGGCTGTATGACGTCCATCATCATGGCGGTATTAACGCTCCCGCAATTCGGGCAATTGTACATTGTTCCAGGAGTATAAGGGATCGCGTGCACATGATTGCACTCAAACAGGGCGGGCGACAGTATGATGCAAATGACAAGTGTCAAAGTCATAATGACACTGAGAGCTTTTTTCATAGCTTTTTCTCCTTGGCTGCTTTACCCGTGATTTTTAGTCCACTACCTCGAGCCTTCCCTCGACTCCGAAGCCGAGGTGCTTGTTGTTCTCAAAGTACTCAAGCAAAGTCTGGACGTCGCTGGTCGTGAGTATGAAGGGCTTTCCGTTCGCTTCTACTTCCTCATAGGAAACGTTGAAGAAATCGGGCAGGTTGTTGTAGTGGAACTCCTGTATGCCCACAGTGTATATCTTATCGTCCTCCACGTCCTCTCCATCCAGCTTGCACTCGAGGAGCTTATGCTGAGACTTGGAATATACGACGTGCATGCCCTTTGAGAGCTGATAGAATTCCGTATGGTCGCCAAGCCAGGCCTCGTCTCTGTATATGAAGAGGAGCATCCTCTTGAGCTGCTCTCCCGTGACTTTGACTCCGTAGGACTTTCCGTCATAGGGATAGCACTCGGTGAAATCCTGGAAAGTGACTATGGGTCCCATGTGGGTCTTTCTCACAGAGCCAGATCCCATGAAGAACAGATCAACTGAAAGCGAATCGTGCATGGCATCTGCAAATACCCCGCCAAGCTCCGTTTGCATCCATCTGTCGGGATGGGACAGCTCGTAATCGAAATTGGCTACTACCTTTGAATACTTAAGATCGGTCTTTGCCTTAATGGAACCGACCAGCTCTTCCATCCTCTCGTCTCTTGGGCAGTGGCTTGCATCGATGGGGATGGCCTGCCATTTATATGAAGAGATGCAGTTGTTGTCAGTATCTATGACTATATCGAACCTTCCGATCTGATCCGTACCTGTTCCTGCCTGGACGATGGGGATCCCATTGACCACTGCAGGCTCGTCTATGAAGGTGTGAGAATGTCCTCCGATGATGACGTCTACACCCCAGTCAGGATCGAGCATCGCTGCCAGCTTCTTGTCTTCTTCAAAACCTATATGGGTGAGCAGCACCGTGAAATCGATATCAGTCGCATTGTATGCGTTGCAGATCTTTCCTACTTCGTTTGCAGCCTCTTGTATGCCTATGAAGGAGCCAATGAGGTTTTCCCCCTTGGTCTGAGATATGACGTCTTCCGTGATGATGCCTATGAAGAGTATCTTCATACCGTCTATCTCGATGATGTGGTGGGATCTGAAGAGTCTGGTATCAAGGCCTTTGATATACAGGTTGGCATTGATGATGGGGAAGGTCGCCAGCTTTTCGAGGAACAGAAGATGGGCTACGCCGTAATCTGTCTCATGATTTCCCAGAGTGACCACGTCGGGAGCCAGAAGGTTGGCTATCTGTATAGTGGACAGTCCCTGGAACTCGCTGTCTATGACAGATCCCCTGAACATGTCGCCTGCTATGGCGTATATCACGTTGGGATCTTCGTTGCGGCATTTCGTCAGATATCCCGACAGCATGGATACGCCGCCCGTCAGTTTTTCATCCACGTTCT
>CAZTHD010000087.1:1868-6062 GCA_964613315.1 uncultured Oscillospiraceae bacterium
GAAAATCTCCGTGCATGTCGTTGGAGTGAATAAGCGTGAGTTTCTTGAATCTTTCGTCCATAATCGTCCTCCCTTGTATTCACAATCATACTATATACTTTATTATATCCCAGCGCTGCCCTGCAGTCTATTCTGATATATCGATGTTCTTTCCCTTCAGCCCTATATATGCGCCTCTTCCGGCCTGGACCGAATCGGGATGGGCGAGGAGCCACTTGTTTCTGGCCCAGAGGAGCTTGTCTTCAAAGGATATCTCCTCTATTTCCGGTTTTTCGGTATTGGTCCCAAAGGGAAGGCCAACGGCAACTCTGAAGCCCTTATTTGCGTCGGTATGACAGGGAGCGAAATGAAGAGTCGTCGCATAGACTTCTATGACTACGCCTTTTGGTACGCGGAACGCTCTGACTTTTTCCGTATCCAGCATACCGTCCTCGATCTCATCTTGCTTTGCCAGAAGGAGTATGAAATCCTCAGTTCCTACGTTGATCTCGCTGTCCCTGTGATACTCAAGGCAGTTGAGCTTCGTATTGCGTCCCCAGCACATTCCGAGCTGAAAAGGCATATCGCCGTAGGCATTGGTCTTGAGCTTTGTATATATGCTGCAGTCCTCGAGCTCTTTGATGCCGGGTTTGTATGAAGTCCCGCTTTCTGGAAGTTCTATGCTTTCCATAGCCTTAAGAAGCTCTGTTGCATCGTAACCATCCAGCACCTTGCCATAGGATTTGAACTCCTTGTCATAAACAGAATATATTTTCATTCTTCCTCCTTCGCTGCGTACAGCTCTTTGTAATCTTTTTTATCCATGCCCTTCATCATGATCAGAAGGCAGATCTCTGCCGCGCCGAATGCCAGCACCAAAAGCCATGCGGTCACAGAGCCTTTTATGTCGTAGACCTTTCCCACCGCATTTCTAAGCAGTGCTCCTCCCATGGAAACGGCAACTCCCATAACTGACATTATCCTTCCTCTGTGAGAAGAAGGTATCCTCCTTGTAAGGAAGGGTGATGAGGCCAGGGTATTGAAGATCTCGCCCACAGTAAAAATGAATATGGACAGATAGCACATGAACACGTTCTTTACCAGCAGCATGAATATGGCGTAGCCTGATAGGATCAGTATCTCCGCGAGGACCATCTTGTCCGTATCCCTCATCTTTCTGAACCACTTCGTGATGAGAGCTGTAAGAAGCACCACCTCTATGCAGTTGAGGCTGGTCATGGTCCCGTAAAGGACGGCACCTCTGTCACCGTGGATTATGCCCATATCGAGGGGCATGAGATAGTCCCACATTTCATAGATTGTATTTGCAAAAACGCAGGCCAGTATATATATGAGTATGACCCTGTGCTCCAATATGTACTTTAAAGGCGATACGCTGAACTCTATCTCCCGTTCGTATATTCCCGCTGCGCTGTCGTCCTTTTCCTTATGTATATCCTTGATGAGGAAAGCTATGAGCAGGGTGCTCACAGCTATGGATATGCCGTTGATGAGGAAGGCAAGGTTCAGATGCTCATTGAAGAGAAGTCCTCCTATGCTGGGAGACAGAACGAGTCCCAAGTTGCTTCCAAGGTAGCTTAAAGAGTATGCTCTTTCCCTGTCAGCTCCCGTCGTAAAGTCAGCGACCAGAGCGTCGTAGCTGGGCCACTCTATGGTCTGGAAGAGGGAAGCTACTGCAAATATGACTATGGCTCTGAAGTTGATCTCCACCATGCTGCAATATATGTAGCTTGCGATGGATACTATATCGCAGAACACTATGATGTTCTTTTGCTGTACTTGTCAGCAAGCTTTCCTCCTATGAGGTTCATAGGCAGCGCCACAATGCTGAATATGAGCATGTAGGTCGCTATGGTGCCCGCCGAAAGGCCCAGTTTTTTGCTCAGTATCAAAGTGAACATGGGCCAGATCATTGAGCCCATGTTCGTCATCATTCTTCCTATAAAAAGTATGTAAAGTTCTCTGCGGAGTCCTTTATACTCCGATAAAATGTCAAGCTTCATTTTCGATCGCTGCGCCTAAAAAACGCAGACTTTTTTAGAATACGAAATTACCCTTTCTGAATACGGGCACCACCGTACCGTCTTCTTTTATACCGTCTATGTCCATCTCCTTTGTCCCGAACATGAAGTCGTTGTGCTGCATGGAATCGTTGGCGCCATGGGCGGCAAGTTCTTCCTTGCTCATCTCTTCGCCTCCCTTGATATTTTCGGGATAGGGCCTACCGAGGGCCAGATGACAGGCTGCGTTCTCGTCGTAAAGAGTATTGAAAAAGAGTATGCCGGACTTAGATATGGGCGAATCGTAGGGAACGAGGGCCACCTCGCCGAGGTATCTCGAACCTTCGTCGAAATCGAGGAGTATGCTAAGAGCTTCCTTCTCCTCCTTTGCGTCGTAGTCGACCACTTTTCCGTCTTCGAACCTGAGCCAGAAATCCTTTATGACCTTTCCGTTGTAGCTTAGAGGCTTCGAAGCATAGACTATACCATTCGTCCCCGTTTTAAGAGGCATGCAGAAGATCTCCTCTGTGGGCATATTGGGATCGAAATACACTCCCTTTGGAGTTGTGCATCCGCCGCCTACCCATATGTGATCCTTTACAAGGCCTACGTAAAGGTCCGTTCCAAGCTCGCTTGTAAAGTGGAGCTTTTCAAAATTATATTCGTTGAGCTTTTTGGCATGCTCTATGAGCTCTTTGTCATGCTCGTTCCAATCGGCTATTGGATCGTTATCCTCGGTGACCCTTGTCACTGCGAATATGGCGTTGCCGAGTTTTTCGAAGGCCTCGTCATCCGGCAGATCCGGGAATACCACCTTAGCCCATTCAAGGGAAGGGACTCCCGCTATGGTCCACTGGCCTTCGTTGTTCATGGTGTAAGACATAAGGTCAGCCATTTTTGAATAGTAGGCCATATTTACGGCTCTTATCTTTTCACCGTCCACGTCGGCCATCTCGCCGGGCTTTCCGGAAGCGATGGATATATAGCAGGCTCCTCCGTCCTGCTGATATTTCCTCTTGTCGTACATGTGCTGCGGGATCTCGGAAAGAGTCTCCATGGACTGATACTGATAAGCCATCTTGCTTATCTTGCTGTCGCCCCATTCCACGCTCACGTATTTGGCTCCTGCCTCATAGGCGTACTTTACGACCTTTTCGACAAAGTCTGCATCCCTTACAGATGCGTTTATTATGACGGGCTGGTCCTTTTGGACGTTGACGCCCTTTTTAACGAGAAGCTCTGCGAGCTTATCGTACATTTTTTCTGTTACCATTTTATTATTTCCTTATACTCTCTTGTTTCTTCCCCAGAATACATTGTAAAGGTCGGGCTTCCATTCGGGCTTTACATCCTTTACTGCTTCCGCTGCCGTTATTTCCTTATCGCCGTTATCGATGTCAATGAGGTGATATCTGTCGTTGCCCATACCAAGCTCCTTCATGTAGCTCAGCTGCCTTAGACCGTGGCGGGTCTCGACTCTCTCGATGAGGGCTTTTCCGCCGCCGTCGGGCAGGTTGTAGATGAGGTCCATGCAGGCGTTGTCTGCTGCGAGTATGTCAAGAGATGCGACTATGCCCACATCCGGGGTGACGACAGGCTCTGCATCTTTACCCTCGCAGTCGCAGGATACGGACATGTTCCTCATGGTGTTGATGAAGCAGATGTGAGGTGCAAAGTGATCCACAACGGACTTGGTGCTTTCTGAGATGCGCTCCATGAGCTCTTCTTCCGCTATATCCCAGGCCTTTCCCGGTGAAGAATGGATCTCCGCCTTGCCTATGCGTCCGTCGGCACAGCCTATTCCTATGTTCTTGTTGCTTCCTCCGAAGCCTCCCATGGTATGGCCCTTGAAATGTGTCAGGACCAGGAGAGAATCATAGTCGAGAAGACCCTTTCCTATGTGCATCTCCTCGAACCACTTGCCGCCCTTTACGGGGAGGGTCGCTACGCCCTCAGCGTCGGTGATGTCCACGGGGCAGAAGGTCCAGCCGTTGATCTCCAGGGTCTTACGGTGATCTTCAGTCGTATAACGGCTCCCCGGATAATAAGTGTTGGTCTCTACTATGGTAGCCTCGGGAAGGCGGGAGTCTATGAGCTCTTTTACCCAGGGCCTCGGGATGATGTTCGGTCCTTCGGCTTCTCCCGAATGGAGCTTGATGGCAACCTATCCGCAAAGGACGGACGCCACTTTGTC
>CAZTHD010000088.1:0-6023 GCA_964613315.1 uncultured Oscillospiraceae bacterium
GGCGATCACTGCAATTTTGGTCGTAGTATTGATAGCCGGATTATTCGTTAACCCAATCAAAAGAATGAGTAACATAGATTGGGCTCAAAAGTGTTCATGGACATCGGGCAAAGACAGTATAGAAATAAGCGATATTGTTCTAAGTGACAATGCCGAAAGAATCATTGTAGAAATGATATCGGGATCAAAGTCTATTAGAAGAAATGTGACAAAGGGCTGGATAGAGTTAGATTATTATGAATTATCAGTCGATAATACATATAAATTGACTGTAGGTATCGATTCTTTAAATCAACAACCAATGATTATTTGTAGAAGAAGGAAGTATATTAAAAGACTTGGAACCGAGGTTCAAGATGCCGAATGGATCATCCTTCCGAGTGAGGATGAATACAATATGATAAAATCGTTACTCACAGTAAATTATTAATAGTATCATTGAAGCATTTTTGAATGAGGTGAATCGCTATGAACTACCAGAGTGAATATCAATATCATATACAATGCAGACCCGGAGACATAGGAAGGTATGTCATTTTGCCGGGCGATCCCGGGCGCTGCGAGCAGATCGCCAAGCAGTTCGACGACTACTATTTCGTAAATTACAACAGGGAGTACAAGACCTATTCAGGTACTCTCAACGGCGTTAAGGTAAGCGTCTGCTCAACGGGCATAGGCGGTCCTTCAGCGTCGATAGCCATGGAGGAGCTCCACAAGCTCGGCGCCGATACCTTCATAAGGACGGGCACCTGCGGAGGCATCAACTTAGACGTTCAGGCCGATGACGTGGTCATAGCCTCAGGCGCCATACGCTTCGAGCACACCTCTTTGGAGTACGCTCCCATAGAGTATCCCGCCGTCGCAAATTTCGATATCACCTGCTGCCTCAAGAAGGCAGCAGATGCCCTCGGATACAGGAACCACGTGGGTATAGTCCAGTGCAAGGACGCCTTCTACGGACAGCACAGCCCCGAGGCATCTCCTGTATACTACGAGCTCCTCAATAAATGGGAGAGCTGGAAGAGGCTCGGAGTCCTCGCTTCCGAAATGGAGTCGGCCGCTCTTTTTGTGGTGGCGGATGCCCTTCACTGCAGATGCGGGTCCTGTTTCCACGTGGTGTGGAATCAGGAAAGAGAAGCCGCGGGACTCGATCAGAGGATGACGGAGGACACCTCCAGTGCAACGAAGACCGCAGTCGAGGCTTTAAGGCTCCTCATAGAAGAAGACAAGAGGCTTGGGAGGTAGGCAAATGGCAGCAAAGCTATATTTCAAATACGGCGCCATGGGCAGCTCCAAGACGGCCCAGGCTCTCATAACGAAGTTCAACTACGAAGAGCGCAACATGAAAGTTCTTTTCATGAAGCCATCTACGGACACGAGAGACGGAGCCGATATAGTAAGGTCCAGGATAGGTCTTGAAGCAAAGGCCATACCCGTTCCGCCGGAACAGAACCTTTACGATCTTTTTAAAGAGAGCTATTCGGACTGCAATGCGGTCATAGTGGATGAATGCCAGTTCCTGACCCCCGAGCAGGTGGATCAGCTGGCCGATATAACCATAGACTTCGACGTTGCGGTGCTGTGCTTCGGGCTTCGCACCGATGCCTTCACCCACTTCTTCCCGGGGGCCCAAAGGCTCATGGAGATAGCGGAGTCCATTACCGAGATAAAGATGGTCTGCGACTGCGGAGCCAAAGCTTCGGTCAACGCCAGATTCGATGAGAACGGAAATATCGTCTTCGAAGGCGAACAGATAGCTTTGGGAGGCAACGACCGCTACAGAGCCATGTGCAGGAAGTGCTGGACAAAAGCCCGCCGTGAGTACCTTAAAAACAAACAAGCATAAGGAGTATAAAAATGAGTTACGAATACAAAGATTACCTTGGAAGCGCCGGAGTCATAAAGGACAGGATAAAAAACTTCAAGCCTGAGGTCCTTATGGTCCTGGGCTCAGGTCTTGGATTCATGGCCGACTACGTCGAGAATCCCAAATACGTAGGTTACAAGAGCATACCCAATTTCAAAGTATCCACGGCTCCGGGACACAGAGGAAGACTGGTCTTCGGAGAGCTCTTCGGCAAAAAGGTCATGCTCATGCAGGGCCGTTTCCACACCTATGAAGGTTACAGCATAGTCGACGTGGCTTATCCCGTGCGTGTGGCAAAGCTCCTCGGAGTAAAGACCATGATAGTGACCAATGCGGCAGGCGCGGTGAACACGAACTTCAACGCCGGAGATATAATGCTGATAACCGATCACATAAAGCTCTTTATGTCCAGTCCCCTAACGGGTCCCAACATCGAGCAGTTCGGCGAGCGCTTCCCCGACATGAGCAGAGTTTACGACAGAGATCTTCAGGAGATCGCAAGGCAGGCTGCCATTGACCTTGGGATAGAGCTGAGAGAAGGTGTATATATGTTCTTCCCGGGACCTCAGTTCGAGACCCCTGCAGAGGTCATGGCCGCAAGGATACTCGGAGCCGATGCCGTAGGAATGAGCACGGTGCCGGAGGCTATTGCTGCAAACCAGTGCGGCATAAGGACCATAGGCCTTACTCTTTGCTCCAATATGGCTGCAGGAGTTTTGGGCAAACCTCTTTCCGGAGAGGAAGTAAACGAGGCTGCAGAAGCTTCTGCTCCTAGATTTTCCTCACTTGTGGCGGAAATTCTAAAAAGGATATAGACTTTTCTAACAAATACCTATACAATATGGCGGAATCGGTGTGCGATATGCCGCCATATTTTATTTTTCCTCTTTAGATGCAGTCTGCGGGAGCCAGTCTCCCTGCATTGGGATAAAAACTGTGTCTTATAGAGTATGAACGAAAGGTATTATACGATGAGAAAAGAAAGAAGAGACGGCGTCCGCATAGACGGACTCGACGGATATCATAATATCCTGCCGTACATCATGCCCAAGAGAACGGAAGCAGAAGTCAGCATGACAGAAACTTTCGACGTTACCGAGCTCCTTCAGTATATGAAGGAAAGAAATGAGAAGGAAGGACTCAATTTAAAATTCTTCCACGCCTTCTGCACCGCAGTTGCCAGGACCATTTATCTTCGTCCTATGATGAATATATTCGTATCAGGGAGAAAGTACTGGCAGAGAAAATACGTCAGCCTTGCCTTCGTCGTCAAGCAGGCTTTTGCCGACGACGGTGAAGAAACGCTCATGTTCCTTTACGTAAAGCCCGATATGAACCTGGATTCCATATCCAAGATGATACTGGGCGACGTCGAAAAGGTAAGAAAAGAGCACACCAACGATCTTGATAAACTCATGAACTTCGTGGGAAGCCTCCCGAGATGGTTCCTGGAGATCTTCTTCTGGATACTTAGGAAGCTCGAATATCACGGAGCCATGCCCAAAGATCTTACGGCGGGAGATCCCAACTATTCAACTGCTCTCCTTTCAAACCTCGGATCCATAAAGGCGGGAGCCCCCTATCACCACCTCAGCGAGTACGGCACCTGCTCCATCATGATCACCATAGGTACTATCCACAAGGAGAACTATATAAAAGACGACGGAAGCGTTGGTCAGAAGGATCTTGTAGAAGCGACCTTCACCATAGACGAGCGTCTTGCAGACGGCTTCTATTATGCTAAATCCTTAAGGATCACCAAGTATCTTCTCGAGCATCCGGAATGCCTGACGGAGACAGTGGAAACGCCTGTGCCCGTAGAGCTGTAATTAGCTTATACAATTGAAGAGAAAATAGTATATAATATACGGAGTGGAAGTCTGCTCCGTATTATTTTTTGCAGGATCTTTATGAAGGACTTTATAGCTGAAAACTCTACCTACGTCGCGGTTTTTGCCGGTTTTTTGCTCGGCATACCTGCGGTAAGGATGTCAAGAGAAAAGGGTGTTGCGATTCCCCTATATCTCGATGCCTTGAAATGCCTTGCTTTTTCGGCATTCAGCGTCATTTCAGTGCTCCTTTTTGCTTCCATGGAAGGCCTCATAGGCGGAAAGGGCTTTCACATAGGAGCGGTGTCCACTTACGGCGCATATTTCTTTGCCCCTCTCTTTTTGCTTCAGATTTTCAAAAAAGACAGGGGACTCGTTTTTGATGATTTCGCAGTCTACGTGCCGGTCTCGCTCCTTCTTCAGCGTATAAGGTGCATCGTAACTGGCTGCTGCATCGGAAAAACGATCGGAAGTTCCGGCATGAGATGGCCCGTAAGAGAAGCTGAGATCCTTTTCTATGCGCTGATGCTGATCTGCCTTATTTTATACAGAAGAAAAGGCTATATTGCATCAAAATCAAAACATATAAAAACTAAGGGGGTCATGTTTCCCTTTTTGATGATATGCTACGGATGCCTCCGTTTCCTGCTGGAGTTCCTAAGAGATAACGGAAAAGCATCACTTTTTCATATGGCTCATATCTGGTCAGTCCTTGCGGTCCTTACGGGACTTAGTATATATATAGAGATCAAGAGGCGCTTTGCGCCCTCAAACAGTAATAAACGATAGAGAGATCAAAATGGTAAAGTCAGTCTTTAAAAGATTTGCAAGTCTTTTGCTTATCGCAGCTATGGCGCTTTCCTGCATAGGCCTGTTCCCGCAGGAGATATTCTCAGACGTTCTGGAAACGCCTGAAATAAGCGGCCTCAGCGCATCGTATACGAACGGAACGTGGACTGCGACCGGAAGAACGCTTAAGGGTTCTGCTGAGACGGATCAAGTCGCAGAGTGCGGAGCTACAACTTATACCTCCGTTGAGAGCACGCTGGTTTTGACCAACAGCAGCGGCGATCCTGCGCAGCTCACTTTTTCATACGAAAAACCTGAATTGGCGATTGGCGGATCCGTGACTATAGACGGTTCTTACGTCACTGCAGCAGGTTCGTTCATGAAAGATCTTGGTCCTGGTGAGAGCGTTATCGTAACCATAGTGTCAGGCGATGCCACTATGCCCGGCGTTTCATCGATACAGCTGGAAAACGTGTCCATGACGATTAAGAAGCGGATCACTACGACCTTCGAGATGCCTGTAGGCAGCGGAAACTACGAGGTGAACGGGATACAGATCACCTCGGCGCAGAGCATCACGCAGCTGTCGACGGATCCGTACTATCTGTCCGCATCTCCGGCTGCGGGATACAAGCTGGAAGGATGGTATTCTACTGAGGGCAATAAATTCATCAGTACGGCAGCAGCTTTTACCGCCTATTTCGATGCGGATCAATCCGTTTATCCCGTTTTCATTCCTTCGTCGGTCCCGGTCTGGGAAGTCGAGGGGAAATGGTATACGGAACTTAATGATGCGCTCACTTATGCATCCTCATACAACAAATCAAAAGTAACTCTTGTATCAGACGGCATTCTTCCTGCCGGCACCTATACGATCCCAGTCGGGAAGACGCTTTTGATACCTTATGATCTGGAAGCTACCGTCAATACTGATTTTCCCGGAAGGGTGCTTGCACCTGCTGCTGATCCGCCCTCTGCGTTCAGGACTCTGACCCTTGCGAGCGGGGCTGATATATTCGTGAACGGAGATCTTTGCGTGAATGCAAAGGTCAATGGCAACAATACCTCGTATACCGGCGTTACGACGGGTAAATACGGATATATAAAGGCAAACGAAGGCAGTTCGATAACTCTTAACAGCGGAGGAAAGCTCTATTGCTGGGGCTTCATAAGCGGCTCCGGAGAAATACACGCATTGGCCGGTTCACAGGTCTACGAGCCTTTTCAGTGCAGTGACATAAGAGGCGGTTCAGCCACAGTGGAAATGAACAACAACAGTAGCAAGGTCCTGCCATTCCAGCAGTATTACGTTCAGAATATAGAGGCTCCTTTGACCATTGAATACGGAGCTACGGAAGTGGCGGTGGGGTCTATATACGTTTCTTCCGTAGACGTGGATGAAACGCCGGCAATCAATTTCATCGGAAATGATCCATCTAGTTTGTTCCGTCTGGGAGCCGGGAGTTCGTTTAAA
Source organism: uncultured Oscillospiraceae bacterium (assembly GCA_964613315.1). Classification (GTDB taxonomy): domain Bacteria; phylum Bacillota; class Clostridia; order Peptostreptococcales; family Anaerovoracaceae; genus RUG13409. The sequence goes on from CAZTHD010000088.1 coordinate 5,960, forward strand.
AAGACCTACTCTCCGGAAGAAGACCGCATTTACTATGACGTGGACGGCGATTCATCCCTGAATT
>CAZTHD010000089.1:0-5930 GCA_964613315.1 uncultured Oscillospiraceae bacterium
TTTTGCTGACGGCTTGTCGTCGTAAAGTATCAATCAACGCCTCTTAGCTCCGCATTGGGTACGTACTTTCTTATGACCTCGAGCATGGCAAGGAGCGTGTCTTTGTCCCACGACCCCCACTTCCCTTCCAGTATGGCGCCTGAGTCCGTAAAGTTCTGGAGGAAGTACCTTTTTGCTCCTCTTACGAGCTGTCCGAGAGAGTCCATGTCTGAGAGCTCATGAAGACCTTTGACTATGGTGGTCCTGAACTCATAATCTATACCGCTCAGCTTTATTATGCTCATGGATCTTAAAGTCTTTCCGAAAAGCAGCCTTGCGCCGTCTCCCGAAAGGCCTACGGTTTTTGCCCATTTCTCAGCGCTGCCTTTTATATCCATGGCTACGTAGTCCACGAGTTTTCTGCTCAAAAGATCCTGCAGCCTGTCGGGATAGGTGCCGTTGGTGTCCAGCTTTACCTTGAAGCCAAGATCTCTCACCTTTATGATGAACTCGTCTATATCTGCCTGCATTAGGGGCTCTCCGCCGGTTATGGCTATACCCCCCAGCTTTCCTTTCCTTGTCGCAAGGAAGGCGAGCACTTCTTCGGGATAATACTCAAGCTCCGAATTGTCCAGTACCAGTTCGCTGTTATGGCAAAACGGACAGCGAAGATCGCAGCCCGGAGTAAATATGGTCGCCGCTATATGCCCCGGATAATCCAGGAGCGTCATTTTTTGTACACCTGCAATTCTCATAACTCCTATATTTTAGCATAAATCTTCCTGCTCTGCTATGCAATGTGACATAAAGCATCGACAGATGATTTTTCACACTTTCTTTATATCAAAACAGGCTTTTTTTGGTATAATGCATAATTGTATTGGGTATTGGATTTTTCATCAAATCAGGAAGCAACTCATGCAGAGATTAGAAAGAACTAAAAACAGAAAAAAGAACAAGCTTCGCTATATCATCATATTTCTTTGCCTTGCTGTTTTCTTTTACAGCGCCTATCACGTAGGCAGCAACTATTACCGCGCCTACAAGAGCCAGAAGGCCATGGATGAGGAGGCAAAGAAGGTCCAGGAGCAGCTCGACGAAGCAAAGAGAAGAGAAGAGGAAGCTCGCAATGCTGCTCAGCAGGCAGGCGAGGACGGTCAGGGCAGCGAAGAAGGACAGGGCGGAGAAGAGACCTATACTCCCTTCGTTCTCAATTTCGACGAGCTTCAGGCTGTCAACAGCGATATCATGGGATGGCTCAGCGTAGACGGGACCAATATAAACTACCCGGTGCTTTATTCATATACGGACAGGGAGTTTTACCTCTACCACAATTATTGGGGCGAGTACGATCCTCAGGGGTCCATTTTCATAGAGAACTTCAACAGCAGGGACCTCACAGACTTCAACACCATCGTCTACGGACACTCCATGCTCAATGGCAATATGTTCGGAACGCTCCATAATTATTCCCACTGGGATATATTCAGCAGCTACGGAGGCATCACCTTCTATACACCCTATGCCACGTATCACTACATGATATTCGAAACTGCGACTATCGATAACAAGCACATCTTCACTTATCTCGATAATTCCAGCTACGACAGCATACAAAACTATATAGCTACCATAGACAGCTATTCAAACGGTTTCAGAAGAGACGGATATTATATCACTCCCGAAGACCACATACTGACCTTGTCCACCTGCACTACAGACGACAACAAGAGACTTGTTGCATTCGCAGTCCTGGTCAGTATAGACTAAATATATTTAAATAGTTTAAAGCATATCAAAAGCCCGCATCGCTGCGGGCTTTTTTCATGTATATATCTAAGTATATTACAGCTTCATTCCGTTCTGGAGCTTGCAACCCTTGATCAGGTGCTGTGCAAGGAGAGCTGTGGTGATGGGGCCTGTTCCGCCGCCACATCCCGGTGTTGCGCTTGTGATCATTGCGCATGCGTCTACCATGTCTTCTCTGCAGTCGCCTGTACGGATCTTCTTGCCGTTCTCGTCGAGGACGAAGTTCTTGTCTGCGTCCTTCTTCTGAGCCATTGCAACGTCGATGACTATGGCGTCTTCTCTTACCATATCCGGTGTGAGGAGTCCGTATACTCCGCAGCCTGTGATAACGATATCGCTCTGGGACGTATACTTCTTGACGGACTTTGTGAAGATGTGACAAACGGAGATCGTTGCGAACTCGTTCGTGAGCATGATGGCAAGGGGCTTGCCGAATACGTTGGAGTTGTTGATGATGGTGATATCCTTGCCCTTTACGTCGATCTCATAGTACTTGAGAAGCTCCATGACGCCCTCTGCTGTGCAGGGGAAGAAGCCTTCGTTGTCCATGATCATCAGTTTTCCGAGATTTGTCGGGTTCATTGCATCTGGGTCCTTTTCGGGAGCGAGCATGTACTTGATCTCGTCCTCGTTGATCTGCGGAGGAAGGGGCTTGAAGATGAGTATGCCGTTGACCTGCTTGTCATCGTTGGCTTCCTTGATCTTTGCGACGAATTCATCCTGAGTTACTTCCATTGGGAATACTACGGACTTCACTTCGATCTCGCTCTTAGCCATTCTCGTGATGATGCTCTTTTCATAGGAAATGCTTCCCGGATCTTCTCCGACTCTGAAGATAGCAAGGGTCGGAACTATGTTGTGAGCCTTGAGCATTTGTGCATCTTCAAGGACTTTTGCCAGCATAGCTTCGCTGACTTCTTTACCGCTTAATAATTTTGCGCTCATTTTTTTCTCCTTATGTACATACTGGGTCTAAAACACCAATTGGTTACCTCATATATTATATTGTCAAATGCCGGCTTTTGCAAACTGTCATTCTGCCCAAAATATTTGAAGATTTGATATATCATCATATAAGAAAAACAGACGCTTTCCGCATCCGGAAAGCGTCTGTATTTGCTTTATCTCTTATACTAATTCGAGAAATACTGCTTCGGCAACGTCGCCCTGGCGGGGACCAAGCTTAAGGATCCTGGTGTATCCGCCGTTTCTGTCAGCGTAGTTCTGTGCGATCTCGCTGAAGAGTTTCGTTACGACGTCTTCATCCTTGATGTATGCGAGAGCCTGTCTTCTTGCGTGAAGATCTCCTCTCTTTGCCAAAGTGATCATCTTCTCGGCTTCTCTTCTGGCTTCTTTTGCTCTGCAGTCAGTCGTCTGAATGCGGCCGTAGCGGAAGAGATCCGTTACGAGATTTCTAAGCATGGATGCTCTGTGGGAAGAATTCCTTCCGAGCTTTCTGTATCCTTTCATGCCGATCTTTCTCCTTTCGAATCTAATCGTCGCTCGGCGCAAAGCCGAGACCCATTTCATCTAATTTGTTCTTTACTTCGTCCAGGGACTTCTTTCCGAGGTTTCTGATCTTGATCATCTCATCTTCGGTCTTCTGTGTGAGTTCCTGTACCGTGTTGATGCCGGCTCTCTTGAGGCAGTTGAAGGAACGGACTGAGAGTTCCATCTCTTCGATGCTCATCTCAAGTACCTTGTCCTTTACGTCCTCTTCCCTATCCGTCATGATCTCGAAGCTCTGAGCTCCTTCGGCAAGCTCGATGAAGAGTTTGAGATGCTCTTCAAGGATCTTGGCTCCGATAGATACTCCGTCCTTCGGAGAAATGCTTCCGTCTGTCCAGATCTCAAGGGTGAGTCTTTCGTAGTCAGTTACCTGTCCGACTCTGGTGTTTTCTACTGTGTAGTTTACCTTGCGAACGGGTGTGTAGATGCTGTCTACGGGGATAACGCCTATGGGCGTATTCTCGTCCTTGTTCTGATCTGCGGGAACATATCCTCTCCCTGTTGAGAAATTGATCTCTATGGTAAGGCTTGCATTGTCGTCAAGTGTGGCGATATGAAGGTCCTTGTTGTAGATCTCCAGTTCTCCGTCGGAAATGATATCTGCTGCCGTGACTTCTGCGGGACCGACCACGTTGATAAGAGTACGCTTTGTGTCCACGCCGTGAAGGGATACGGCGAGCTTTTTAAGGTTAAGGATGATTTCCGTTACATCTTCCTTTACACCGGGGATCGTTGAGAATTCGTGAAGTATCCCATCGATCCTGATGGAGGTCACTGCTGCGCCCGGAAGGGAGCTGAGCAGTATTCTGCGAAGGCTGTTACCGAGAGTATTTCCGTATCCTCTTTCGAGGGGTTCTACTACAAATCTGCCGTAACACGGATCGTTCTCATCGAGGAAAGCCTCGATTTCTGGTCTTTCAATTTCTATCACTCGATTTATCCTCCTTGCTCAAAATATATACAGTTTGCACTTAAAGCTTAAGGGTACTACTTGGAGTAGAGCTCGACGATGAGGTTCTCTGCTACCGGAGTATCGATCTGGCTTCTTGTTGGCAGAGAAAGTACTTTGCCTTCGAGCTTTTCGGTATCCATGGAGACCCAATCGGGAGTGGAAATGGTCATTTCCTTTATTTCCTTAAACTTAGGAGAATCGGTGCTCTTTGCCTTGACGGCGATGACGTCGCCTGCCTTTACGAGAAGGCTGGGGATGTCGACTTTCTTGCCGTTGAGGGTGAAGTGACCGTGTGTTACGAGCTGGCGGGCTTCCTTACGGGAAGATGCAAATCCCATACGGAATACTGTGTTGTCCAGTCTTGTTTCGAGCATGATAAGAAGGTTATCTCCTGTGATGCCCGGCTTTCTTGCAGCCTTTTCAAAGTAGTTTCTGAACTGAGTTTCCTGAAGTCCGTAGAATCTCTTTGCTTTCTGCTTCTCACGGAGCTGAAGTCCGTATGTTGAAGACTTCTTTCTGCCCTGGCCGTGCTGACCGGGAGCGTATGCTCTTCTTTCAAGTGCGCACTTACCGCCGTAGCAGCGTTCACCCTTGAGGAACAGTTTTTGTCCTTCTCTTCTGCAAAGTTTGCAGGAAGGTCCTGTGTATCTTGCCATATCAAATTACCTCCCTTACTAAACTCTTCTCTTCTTCGGCGGTCTGCAGCCGTTGTGAGGGATAGGAGTAACGTCCTTGATGGATGTTACTGTAAGTCCTGCTGTCTGCAGTGCTCTGATAGCAGCTTCTCTTCCGGAACCGGGGCCTTTAACAAATACTGCTACGCTCTTGAGTCCCTGATCTATAGCTGCCTTTGCTGCTGTTTCTGCGCACATCTGTGATGCGAACGGTGTGGACTTTCTGGATCCTTTGAATCCGAGAGATCCGGAGCTGCACCAAGAAATTGCGTTTCCTTCAGCGTCTGTTAATGTTACGAGAGTGTTATTGAAGGAAGCTTGAATGTGAGCCTGGCCAACTTCAATGTTCTTGCGCTCTCTCTTCTTTTTACGTACAGTCTTTTTTACTGTTGCCATAATGCGCTTCCTCCTTTACTTCTTTCCTCTGCCTACAGTCTTCTTGACGCCCTTGCGGGTGCGGCTGTTGTTCTTGGTGTTCTGACCGCGAACAGGCAGTCCTCTTCTGTGTCTGATCCCTTTATAGCATCCTATTTCCATCAGTCTCTTGATGTTGAGGGAAACTTCTCTTCTTAAGTCTCCTTCCGTGATGTATTCGGAATCGATGATCTTTCTGATAGCACCGAGTTCGTCTTCAGAAAGGTCTTTTACTCTGGTATCGGGGTTGATCTTTGCTTCTTCAAGGATCTTCTTGGAGCTAGCAAGACCGATACCGTAAATATAGGTAAGTCCGATTTCAACTCTTTTGTTATTCGGTAAATCGACACCGGCTATACGAGCCATATAATACCTCCTGTATTCCTTTGGTTCTAACCCTGGATCTGCTTATGCTTGGGGTTCTCGCAAATGACCATGACTTTGCCATTTCTCTTGATGACCTTGCACTTCTCGCAGATAGGTTTTACTGAGCTTCTAACTTTCATTTAATATTTTCCTCCTTGCATGGACTATTTGTCTCTCCAAGTGATCCTGCCTCTTGAAAGATCGTAGGGAGAAAGCTCCATACGTAC
>CAZTHD010000090.1:0-5827 GCA_964613315.1 uncultured Oscillospiraceae bacterium
ACCTAAATTTTTATGTCGATTGACAAAAATTTCTTGACAACTTTGTTCTTAGGAGCTAAAGTATATGCAATTAAATAATTATTGCCTGTGAGAAAGAGTAGTAAATCGCAAGGCTGATCTTATAGCTAGCTGCGGACGGTGGAAGCGCAGCAGGGAGGCAGCGGTCGAATGGACTTTTGAGGCATACTGAATGAGAGGCCTTGGTTGTTGGACCGTAGGCAATTCGGGTGGCACCGCAGAGATCATCGTCTTTGTCCCGTTTTATTTTTCGGGACAAAGGCGTTTTTAATTCCCGGAAAATCTCATTACTTATCACGGAGGGCATTTCCCAAAGGAAGGGAGATACCAAGGAAAGAAAAGAGGTTTCAAAATGAAAAAGATCATCGCATTACTTTTGGCACTGGTACTGGTGTTCTCACTTGCCGCATGCGGCAAAAAAGAGGAAGGAAAGGGAGTAAAGATAGGTATACTTCAGTTTGCTCCCCACGCATCCCTTGACAACTGCTATAACGGCATCATGAAGGCTTTGAACGAAAAAGGCTTCGTGGACGGGCAAAACGGATGCACCATAGAGTTCATCAACGGACAGGGCGAAGGCGAAACAAACCAGCTGGCAGCCCAGAACTTCGTAAACAAAGGCTTTGACATCATCATCGCCATAGCCACTCCTTCCGCAGTCCCCTGCTATGCGGCTGCAAAGGAAGCCGGCATCCCCGTAGTCTTCTCCGCAGTTTCAGATCCCGTGGGAGCAGGCCTTGTACAGTCCCTTGAAAGCCCCCAGACTGGAGCTACCGGGACCAGCGACAGCCTCAACTACACGGCTCAGCTGGAGCTCATAAGAGCCTTCCAGCCCGAGGCAAAGAACATAGGCATACTCTATACCACCTCTGAAGCCAACTCCCTTGCCCAGCTCAAGAAATATCAGGAGCTTGCAGGAAATTACGGATTCGAGATCAAGGCCCAGGGCATAACCGACGCCAGCGAAGTGGCCAGCGGCATTGCAAGCCTCATAGCAAGCGGTATAGACTGCGTATGCAACCTGACCGACAACAACGTTGTAAACAACTTCTCGGTAGTCACTGCCGCAACGGATCCCGCAGGCATACCCTGCTACGGTTCTGAAGAAGAGCAGGTCGCAAGATACGGATGCGTAGGTTCCGAGACCCTAGATTACGTAGCTCTCGGTTACCAGACAGGACTCATGGCAGCGGAGATCCTCGGCGGAGCCGATGCAAAGACCATGGCTGTCTATATCGTCTCAGATTCAGAGCCCGTATTCTCCACGGAGAACATGGCAAAGTTCGGGCTTGCTCTCCCCGATGCATACAAGGATGCAAGAGAAGTAAAATAGTCAGCGGGTAAGGATATACAATGGGCATATTTCTAAGCCTTGCCGAGACCGTACTTAAGGAAGGCCTTATATACGGCATCATGGCAATGGGCGTTTACATCACGTATAAAATACTTAACTTTCCGGATCTGTCAGTGGACGGCACATTCCCTTTGGGGGCATGTGTCGCCGCTGCATGTATATCAAGGGGGATGGATCCCTGGCTTGCCTGCTTTGCGGCTATCCTTGCAGGAGCCTTTGCAGGCTGCATCACCGGGATGCTCCACGTAAAGCTCGGGATAACGGACCTGCTTTCAGGCATACTAGTCATGACTGCCATGTGGTCCGTCAACCTCATCATAACGGGAGGCTCTGCGATCCTGCAGTTCTTCAACAAGCCGACGGTCTTTACGTCAGGCCTTGTAAAGCTCTTGCCAAAGAGCATATACGCCCACAGGCAGCTCCTCCTCATCTTCATACTTGCGGTGGCCGTAAGGCTGGTCCTTGCGTGGTATCTGTCCACTAAGAACGGGCTTCTCCTAAGGGCCGCAGGAAATAACGAGCAGTACGTAACGGGCCTTGGCAAAGACCCAGGGACCATGAAAATAATAGGGCTTTCCTTAGGGAACGCCTGCACAGCTTTTGCGGGATGCATACTGGCTCAGATGAACGAGAATGCGGACATAAACTCCGGTAAAGGAATGGTAGTAATGGCCCTTGCTTCTGTCATCATAGGACTTGCAGTCTTCAGAAAGCTTTCCTTCATCCACTTCGTCACTATGGCTGTGCTCGGCTCCGTCATCTACAAGGCATGCCTCATGGCGGCTCTACAGCTTGGCCTTCCCAACAGCTATCTCAAGCTGCTCATGGCCGTTCTTCTGACCGTCGCCATAGTATCGGAAAAGTTCGGGAAAGGAGGGAAGACCAATGGCTGATCAAAAAGAGACTAAGGCTAAAGAGACCCTCATAAGTCTCGAACATATAGATCTGACCTTCAACCCCGGCACCGTGAATGAAACGGTCCTCTTTACGGACTTCAATTTCAAGGTGGACAAGGGTGAATTCGTATCGGTGGTAGGGTCCAACGGCTCCGGCAAGACCACCATGCTCAACCTCATCTGCGGCACCCTTCTTCCTGAGAGCGGCAGGGTCATGCTCGAGGGAAAGGATATAACCCACATGCCGGAGTTCAAAAGAGCACGCAGGATAGGAAGGGTATTTCAGGATCCCGCAAAGGGTACCTGTCCCGAGCTTACCATACTGGAGAACCTGGCCCTTGCAGACAACAAGGGAGGGGTCTACAGCCTCACAAGAGGCGTCAACAGATCGAAGCTTGACTATTACAAAGAGCTGGTTTCACAGCTCCATCTGCGCCTTGAAGACAAGATGGACACAAAGGTGGGGGCTCTTTCCGGCGGGCAGCGCCAGGCCCTTGCTCTCATCATCTCCACCATGACGCCCATAGACCTTTTGATCCTCGACGAGCACACTGCGGCTCTCGATCCCCAGTCCTCCGAGACCGTCATGGAGCTGACCCTGGACGTCATAGAAAAGAAAAAGCTGACGGCTCTCATGGTCACCCACAACTTAAGGTATGCCGTTGAGTACGGAACAAGGCTCGTCATGATGCACGACGGGGCTGCCGTCATCGACAGTTACGGAAAGGACAAGTCCGCATACAGGATAGAAGATCTTCTGAAGACCTTCAACGAGATCTCCATAGAGTGCGGAAACTGAATAATACAATTGTGTTCAATATTCCGTAATAGTGATATACTGTTACGGAATATATATAAAGGAGAAATCATATGGATATCAAAAAGGGATTGTCGCTGACCGCTTTCGGTTTTGCATTCGTGCTGATCAACTTTAACCTCACCCTCGACGGAGCGACTCTCAACGTCACGCCCGATTTCATAGGGTGGATAATGCTGACCATCGCAGTGGACAGGCTGGGAACTTATACGGACGGAAAGAAATACCTCAAGATCGTGGCCCTGATCATGGTCGTGTTATCTGCATCTCTTTGGGTACTGCAGATCTTGAAGACCGGATACGACTTAAGCCTTGTGCAGACTGTTTCCAACGTCGTTTCAGCGGTCTTCATGTTCATATTCTTCGGCTGCCTTGAAGCCGTTGCAAGAGATTTCGAATCTCCCCGCGAGTCTACTATCAGAACTCTCAAGATACTTACCCTCGCTCTCAATATAGCTATCGTCGCAGTAGTTCCTCTCCACAGAGCGATGCCTCTTGAGTCCTTCGCTGCTGTATTCGGAGTGCTCGGCGTCATAGCCATAGTGACTGCGATAGTTACTCTTGTGGTTCTCTTCAAACTAAGAAGCGAGATACACGAGAAACTCGATGCCCCTGCAAAAGCAGAAGAATAATAAGAATATACATATCGATATGAAGCCCGAGCACGTCCCGGGCTTTTCTTGTAGAGATGAAGATAATAAACGCAGACGTTTTTAGCGAAAAACACGTATTTGAAAAAAGGGATATATGCATAGAAGGTGAGCGCATAGTGAAGGAACCGCGACTCGGAGACGAAGTCTTCGATGCCGAAGGCCTCTTTGCAGTTCCCGGCTTTGTGGACGTTCATCTTCACGGAGCCTTAGGCGCAGACTTTTGCGACGGGACGGAAGATGCGATAGAAAGGATCGCAGTCTATGAAGCCTCGAGAGGAGTCCTTGCCATCTGCCCTGCGACTATGACTATGGAAAAGGAGAGGATCAAAAGAGCATTGTCCTGTCTTTCATCATACGAGGGCGAGGGGGCTTCGGTCTTAGGCATAAACCTTGAAGGTCCCTTCATAAACAAGGATCGCTGCGGAGCGCAGGATCCAAATTTTGTTCTGCCCTTCAGCGACGGGCTTTTTGATGAATTTCAGGAAGCGGCAAAAGGAAAGATAAAGCTTCTCGATCTTGCTCCCGAATGCATGGATGACATGGAGGATATAGGAAGGCTTTCTAAGGGCGTGAAGATATCCCTTGCCCACACGAACTGCTCCTACGAGACCGCTGCAAGGGCCTTTTCCTTAGGAGCAGACCACCTGACTCATAGCTGGAACGCCATGCCCGGGATCGCTCACAGAGCGCCGGGTCCGGTACTGGCCGCGGCAGATGCAGGTGCTTATGCTGAGATCATAGCAGACGGGGTGCATCTCCACCCGGCAGTCGTAAGGCTTGCATACAAACTCTTCGGCGAGGACAAAGTAGTCCTTGTATCAGACAGCATGAGCGCGACCGGCATGCCGGATGGCATATATGAACTGGGAGGACAGGAGGTGCTGGTCAGAGAAGGTAAAGCTGTGCTCTCAAATGATGAAAACGTCATAGCAGGCAGCGCTGCGGACCTGTATACCTGCTTTAAGAGAGCTGTGAAAATGGGAGTTCCTTTGGAGGCTGCCGTAAGGAGCGCAAGTGAGAATCCTGCTAGGAGCATAGGCATGGAGAAGGATTATGGGACTCTGAGCCCCGGGTCTTTTGCCAACGTATTGCTGCTTGACAGGGATCTTAATATAGTAAAGATCGTCAATAAAGGTTTTATGACGGAGTCAAATACTGTATAATATATACAATTTGTTTTCAATAAACAGGAAATGTATTCCGCTAGTAATGATACAGGAGGTATTTATATGTATAAGCTTTGGAATCAGCTCGACGAGCTCAAGAAAATGAAATGGGTGGAACTCTCCCATACGATGAACAACGACAGCCCTTATTGGAGCGGCATGCCTGAAGGCTCCGTGGAGCTTGGCAACGTAATTTTCGACTGGGGCAACCCCATGCTCGAATGCCAGATCCAGCAGTTCAAATTCCCGGGACAGTTCGGTACCCACGTGGATTTCCCTGCTCACTTCTGCAAGACCGGTAAGTTTGCAGAAAGCTTCGTAAGCAAGGATATGGCACTGCCTCTTTGCGTCATTGATATTACCGCAAAGGTTAAGGAATGCCAGACCTACTGTGTAACGGTTGAAGATATCAAAGAGTATGAAGCCAAATTCGGAGAGATCCCCGAAGGAGCATTCGTAGCTCTCAGGACAGACTGGTACGTGAACTGGCCCGATATGGACGCCATGTCCGGTATAGCCGAAGACGGAAGCGAGAACTTCCCGGGTTGGTCACTTGAAGCTATAAAGTATATCTACGAGGTAAGACATGCTGCAGCCAACGGCCATGAGACCCTCGATACCGATGGATCCGCAGAAACGGCAAAGCACGAAGACCTGGCCTGCGAAAGATACGTTCTCGATCACGGTCATCTTCAGGTAGAGCTTCTCTGCAATCTGGATAAGGTGCCTCAGGCAGGAGCAATCGTCATAGGTACCTGGGCGAACTTCGAGCACGCCAACGGTCTCCCCTGCAGGATATTCGCCATCTGCGAAGAATAGACTACATATCTGATGCAAATATCACCGTAATCCATAGATGGGTTACGGTTTTTTTGTGCCGATAGTTCTCACTTGGCAAGCTTCTTGTGAAAAATGGATAATCA